>NZ_WHIW01000015.1 GCF_009295635.1 Alkalilimnicola sp. S0819
TGGGGCGGACGTCGATGCAGCCGAGCATCGCAGCCGGAAAGGGAAAAAGCGGGTTGCCTGTTTGAGCGAAGCGAGTTTGCAACCCGCCCCTTTCCGGCGAGAAGCGCAGGGGAGCCCGGCGTAGCCGGGCCAAATCGTGGGCCGCCCCAGGCCGTACCCACCCCGGAACCGGCACCCACATCGCAAGCCTCGTCACAGGGCCGTTTCCCTGTGCCGCCGACCTCCCGCCAAAGCGCGATGAATCTTTTTTGAGGGTGCCCCCCAAGCCTGCCCCGAAAATGGCACCGATACTCGCGCCTAGGCAAAGGGGAATCACCCCGTGGTGGACGAGCCTCGATTTCGCTTCGCTGCAGGCCGGCCGCGCGGCTTGCTGCTGCTGGCGGTGGTTTTGGCGGCGGCTTTCCTGGCCGCCGGTTTGGTAGCGGCCTTCGGCGCCGCCGGCTTCTTCCTGGCAGCGGGCTGGGCGGCGGCGGTCGGCTTACCCGTCGTCGGCTTACCCGTCGGCGCGCCCGTCCAGCGCAGGTGCTCGCCGTGGTAAGGCACCAGCAAGGGCTCGGCCTTCGGGTCCTCGGCAGCCAGCCACACGCTCTGATCCCCCACCCAGCGCCCTTGCTCCACTTCATGGACGAAGTCCGCCAGCAGCCGCGCCGTGAGCTCCGGCACCTCCAGCGTGAAGGCATGGGCCATCTTCGGCACGATCACCAGCTTCGAACCGGGAATCGCCAGGCGGATCAGATCATGCAGATGTCGCGGCGTGAGCGAATCGAATTCGGCGTTGAGAATCAGCGTCGGGCAGCGCACCCCGGCGAGCTTCGGCGTGATGCTCTCGAACTCCGCCAACGACTCCATCAGGTTCTGGATGCCGAACAGCTCATTGCTCGCCACCCCCACCCGCTTGATCACCTCGATGAGGTTCTGGTTCTGCCCCATCCACGTATTGGTGAAATTCAGCGGCATCAGCAGATCCAGATAGAACTCGAAGCCCACCCGGGCCATGCCGATGTAGAGATTGCGCGCATGCCCGGTGAGCTGCGGGTCCAGTTCGCTGAAGGTGCTGGCCGGAATCAGCCCGGCCAGGGCATCCGGGTACAGATGGGCGTACTTCAACGCCACCACGCCGCCGAAGGAAATCCCCATCACATACGGGTTCTCGATCGCCAGATGCTCATGCAGGGCCTTCAGCATCACCGCATGGTCATCGAAGCTCACCCCCAGGATCGGCTTGGAGGATGCGCCCTGGCCGATCATGTCGTAGCTCAGCACCCGGCAGCCCAGCTCCGGCAAGCGCTTGAAGTAGGGCGCCCAGTGCGAGGTGCGCATGGACAGCCCGTTGACCAGGGTGATCACCGGCTGGCCGGGTTCCCCGTAGAGTTCGTAGTGGATATCGCGGTTGTCGAATCGGAATATCGGCATGGCTCCGCGCCCCCTCAGTAGCTCGCCACGCTCTGCTCCAGCGAGCAAAGCGTCGTGAGCAGACGATCGAACAGGGCATCGACGATGATCCGCTGCTCATTGATGATGCGCTCCTTCTCCGCATGCTCCAGGCCGACGTCCACACCCTTGAGCAGCCGGATCTGAGTCTGGATCTGGCGGCCGTTCTCCTCCTCGATATCCCGCAGCGCCGACAGGAACGGCGTCTCCAGCGGCAGGGCAGCGGGCAGCAGGGGCAGCAGGCGCATGTCCGACATGAAGGCGTGAGAGAGCGCCAGGTAGCGGTAGAAGTCGGCGTTCAACTCGAAGAAGCCGGTAAGGTAACGGCTCGCATCCGTCTCCTGCCACACGGACAGGCTCAGATTGGTCGCATCCATGTAGACGAAGGGGTTGGTGCTCCAACTGGTGGCCTTGCCCAGCAGGGTGGAGAGCTCGATTTCCTTGAAGTACTGATTGTGCAGGTACTTGTAAGGCATCCAGTCCAGCGGCTGCAGCTCCACCTTGGCGAGGATCGCCGCATTGATGCCCTTCACCGCCTGCAGGAACAGGCAGATGCGGGTCTGCTCGTCGGGGCCAACTTCGTTGTTGGAAAACCAGGCCTTCGCCTGCTTGCGAATCTCTCTGGACGCTACGGACATCCCTAGCCTCGCTTGTTATGGTTATGGTCGGTACAGCGCAGACATCATAGCCCTTCCAGGCGACGAGCAGGAGGCCCGAATGACGGATCAGAGCGAGCGGCAGGGCGAGGAACGTCGGGAAAGGCTCCAGCAACTGCTGCGCGAACGCTGGCCCGATACCCAGGAGCGCGTCTGGCTCGGTCAATTTCTGGATCGTTATTATCGCGGGGTCGCCCCCGAAGACCTGGCCCAGCGCCCGCTGGACGATCTCTACGGCGCCGCCGTCTCTCATTGGAAGCTGTTCACCCGGCAGAAACCGGGCAGCCCCCGCATCCACGCCTTCAACCCGGTCCCCGAGCAGCACGGCTGGGAATCCGCCCACAGCATCGTCCAGATCGTCACCGACGATATGCCCTTTCTGGTGGATTCGGTGGCCATGGCGCTGAGCCGGCTCAACCTCACCATTCATCTGATCATCCATCCGGTGATGAGCGCGGCCCGCAACGGCCGGGGCGAGCTGCGAGGCGTGGAAGGCGGCGAAGAGCGCGACTCCTGCATGCACTTCGAGGTGGACCAGCAAGCCGAGGAAGCCCTGCGCGGCATCGAACGGGAAATTGTCCGGGCCTTGAACGATGTGCGCGCGGCGGTAGAAGACTGGCAGCCCATGAACGCGCAGCTCGGTCGCTGCATTACCCAGCTCAAGCGGCAGATTCCGCAAAGCGTGCGCGAGCAGCTCGACGAGGACGTGGCCTTCCTGGAATGGCTCAAGGAGGACCACTTCACGTTCCTCGGCTACCGCCGCTACGAGCTCGTCACCCGTCGAGGCGAGCGCCAGCTCCGGGCCGTGGCCGATTCGGGCCTGGGCATCCTGCGCCACGTGGACGGCCAGCCCCGCTCCAGAAGCTTCTCCGCCCTGCCCGAGGAAGTGCAGCGGGAAGCCCTGATGCCGCGACCGCTGATCGTCACCAAATCCAACTCCCGCGCCACGGTGCACCGGCCGGGTTACATGGACTACGTGGGCATCAAACGCTTCAACCAGCGCGGCGAGGTCATCGGCGAGCACCGTTTCCTGGGGCTCTACACCTCCGCCGCCTATAACCTCAACCCGCGCCACATCCCGCTGCTGCGGCGCAAGATCGACCAGGTGCTGGAACAGGCCGCCTTGCCACCGCGCAGCCACGCCGGCAAGGCGCTGATCAACATCCTGGAAACCTTCCCCCGCGATGAGCTGTTCCAGATCGAGCCCACGGAGCTGCACCGCATCGCCCTGGGCATCCTGCACCTGCAGGAGCGCGCCAAGGTGCGGCTGTTTCTGCGGGTGGATCCGTACCGGCGCTTCGTCTCCTGCCTGGTCTACGCACCGCGGGAGCGCTACGGCACGGAAGTGCGCCGCCGCATGCAGGCCATTTTGCAGCACGCCTTCGCCGGTGAGCAGGCAGAGTTCAGCGTGCAGCTGGCCGAATCCCTGCTCGCCCGCATTCATTTCATCATCCGCCTGGGCGATCAGGGCCTGCCCGAGGTGGACCTGGATGCGCTGGAGCAGGAACTGGCCGCCACCACCCGCTCCTGGCGAGACGATCTGCACCGCGCGCTGCTGGACTACTACGGCGAGGAGCGGGGCAACCGTCTTTATCGCCGCTACGGCGAGGCCTACAGCGCCGCTTACCAGGAGGACACCCAGCCGCGCGTGGCCGCCCATGATCTGGAGCGACTGGAGGCGCTGAGCCCCGAACGCCCCCTGGGCCTGAGCCTGTACCGCCCGCTGGAGGCGAGTGGCGCGGAGCTGCGCCTGAAGCTGCTCCACCACGGCGAGCCGGTGTCCCTGTCCGCCGTGCTGCCCATGCTGGAGAACATGGGCCTGGAGGTCATCGACGAGCGCCCCTACGAGGTGAACCCCAGCGGCGCGCCGGCGCGCTGGGTGCACGATTTCGGCCTGCGCCACGCCGGGGGCGAGCTGGATACCGAGGAGCTGCGCGAGATCTTCCAGGATGCCCTGGCCGCCACCTGGCGCGGCGATGCGGAGAACGACGGTTTTCACCGCCTGGTGCTGGCGGCCCGCCTGGGCTGGCGGGAGATCCTCATCCTGCGCGCCTACAGCAAGTACCTGCGCCAGGCCGGCACCACCTTCAGCCAGAAGTACTTCGAGGCCACCCTGGCGGCCTGGCCCGAGATCGCCCGGCTGCTGGTGCGCCTGTTCCACGCCCGCCTGGACCCGAAGCGGGCCGACGAGAAACGCGCCGCGCAACTGGTCACGCAAGTCGAAGAGGCCCTCAACGAGGTGCCCAGCCTGGACCAGGACCGCATCCTGCGCCGCTTCCTCGCCGCCATCCAGGCGACCCTGCGCAGCAATTTCTTCCAGACCCGCCAGGGCGCCGACAAGCCCTACATGTCGCTGAAGCTGCGCCCGGCGCAGATCCCCGGCGTCCCCCGTCCGCACCCGGCCTACGAGATCTTCGTCTACTCGCCCCGGGTGGAGGGCGTGCATCTGCGCGGCGGCAAGGTCGCCCGGGGCGGCCTGCGCTGGTCCGACCGGCCCGAGGATTACCGCACCGAGGTGCTGGGCCTGATGAAGGCGCAGATGGTGAAGAACGCCGTCATCGTCCCCGTGGGCGCCAAGGGCGGCTTCATCGTCAAGCAGCCCCCGGAGGAGCGCGAGGCGCGCATGCGCGAGGTGCGCGCCTGCTACCAGGACTTCATCCGCGGCCTGCTGGATGTCACCGACAACCTGGTGGACGGGCGCGTTGTCGCGCCCGAGCGCACCGTGCGTCACGACGAAGACGACCATTACCTGGTAGTCGCCGCCGACAAGGGCACCGCCAGCTTCTCGGACCTGGCCAACGAGGTGGCCGCCGAATACGGCTTCTGGCTGGGCGACGCCTTCGCCTCCGGCGGCTCCAGCGGCTACGACCACAAGGGCATGGGCATCACCGCCCGGGGCGCCTGGGAGGCGGTCAAGCGCCACTTCCGGGAACTGGGCAAGGACATTCAGCGCGAGCCCTTCACCGTGGTGGGCGTGGGCGACATGTCCGGCGATGTGTTCGGCAACGGCATGCTGCTCTCCGAGCAGACCCGCCTGGTCGCCGCCTTCGATCATCGCCACGTATTCATCGACCCGACCCCCGACCCGGCGGCAAGCTACGCGGAGCGCCAGCGCCTGTTCGCGCTGCCTCGCAGCAGTTGGGACGACTACGATCGCGACACGCTGAGCGCCGGCGGCCAGATCTACCCCCGCAGCGCCAAGCGCGTCAGCCTCTCCGAGCAAGCCCGCGCCGCGCTCGCCATCGAGGAGCGCGAACTCACCCCCAACGAACTCATCCACCGCATTCTCCAGGCCCCGGTGGAGCTGCTCTGGAACGGCGGCATCGGCACCTACGTCAAGGCCCGCTTCGAGAGCCACCTGGACGTGGGCGACAAGGCCAATGACCCGGTGCGGGTGGACGGGGCGCAGCTGCGCTGCCAGGTGCTGGGCGAGGGCGGCAACCTGGGCGTGACCCAGGCCGGGCGTATCGAATACGCCCTGCTTGGCGGGCGGGTGAACACCGACGCCATCGACAACGCCGGCGGCGTGGACACCTCGGACCACGAGGTGAACATCAAGATCATGCTGCAGAAGCCGATCGACGAAGGCGACCTCACCGTCAAGCAGCGCAACCGCCTGCTGGCGCGGATACAGGATGAAGTCGCCGCCCTGGTGCTGCAGAACAACTACCGCCAGACCCAGGCGCTGAGCCTGTGTGCCGCCCGGGCCCCGGAATTGCTCGACGAGCACAACCAGCTAATGCGCCTGCTGGAGCGCGAAGGGCTGCTCGATCGCGCCCTGGAGGGACTGCCCGGGGAGGAGCAGGTCAAGGAGCGGGCCTTGGCCGGCCAGGGCCTGACTCGCCCGGAGCTGGCCGTATTGCTGGCCTACGCCAAGATCTACCACTACGAGGAACTGCTGGGCAGCGAGCTGATCGGCGAGCCGCTGCTCGAAGAAGAGCTGCTGGACTACTTCCCCGGCCCGCTGCGCGAGAGCCAGCACGACGCCATCCTGGGCCACCGTCTGCGCGCGCCCATCATCGCCACCGAGGCCGCCAACCACATCGTCAACCGCATGGGTGCGAGCTTCATCCACCGGGTGCGCGAGCGCAGCGGCGCGGACACCGCCGATGTGGCCCGGGCCTGGATGGCGACCCGGGAGATCTTCGCCATCAAGCAATTGCGCGAGGCCGTGGACACCCTGGACAACCAGGTCCCCGCCGCGGTGCAAACCGAGATGCTGCTGCGCATAAACCGCCTGCACGAGCGCGGCAGTCACTGGCTGCTCACCAATCTGCCCCGGCCGATCCCGGTGAGCCATGCGGCGGAGGCCATGCGTGGGCCCGCCGCGCAGCTCGCCGTCTGGCTGGAGGATCTGCTCGCCGGCAGTGACCGCGCGGCGCTCGCGCAGCAGCGCGAGAAGCTGCGTGAACAGGGTGTGGAGGAGAATCTGGCCGGACGCATCGCCGACCTGGAAATGCTCTACACCGCGCTGGACATAAGCCGCATCAGCCGCGACCACGACTGCCCCCTGCGCGATGCCGCCCGGGTCTACCACCGCGCCGCCGAGGAGCTGGGCCTGTGCTGGCTGCGCGAGGCCGTAACCGGTTATCAGGCCTCCAGCCCCTGGGAGGAGCGCGCCCGCCAGGGCCTGGAGGACGAGTACTACATTCAACTGCGCCTGCTCGCCGCCCGGCTGCTGGCCGAACAGGCGCCGCTGCCCGATGAGCCCGGCCCCCTGCAGGACTGGGTGGCCGAGCGCATTCCCCGCAGCCAGCGCCTGGCCCAGACCCTGCACGAACTGTGCAACAGCCCGCAGCTGGACCTGGCCATGCTCGCCGTGGCGGTGCAGGAGCTCAACGCCGTGGTGCACACCGCCACCGCCGCACCCCAGCAGGAGAGCCCCCCATGAGCGCTATCACACTGCACCGCCAGAGCCGAGGCGAAGGTCCGGCGCTGGTCATCCTCCACGGACTGTACGGCTCCGGCCCCAACTGGAACCCCCAGGCGCGGCGCCTGCTCGATCGCTACCGCGTCATTCAGCCGGATCTACGCAACCATGGCCGCTCACCCCACGCCGAGCCCATGGACTACCCGGCCATGGCCGAGGACCTGCGGGCGCTGCTCGACGAGGAGGCGCTGGAGCAGGCCATCATCCTGGGCCACAGCATGGGCGGCAAGGCGGCCATGACCCTGGCCCTGCAGGCCCCCGAGCGGGTCCGCGCCCTGGTGGTGGCGGACATCGCTCCGGTGCCGTATCGCCACACCCAGGGGCATCGGCAGATCATCGACGCCCTGCTCGCACTGGACACCGCGGCGCTCAACAGCCGGGAGGAGGCCGACCAGGCCCTGGCCAACGCCATACCCGAAACCCTGGTCCGCCAGTTCCTGCTCACCAACCTCGTTCGGGGCGCCCAGGGCTACCACTGGCGTATTCCTCTGGCACGCCTGCGGGCGGCCCTGCCCAACATCGAGGGCTTCCCCGCGTTCGCCGAGCCATACCCCGGCCCGGCGCTGTTCATCCACGGCGGCGCCTCGGACTACCTCGCCCCCGAACACGAGGCGACGGTCCATCGGCTCTTTCCCCAGGCGCGGTTGGAAACCCTGGCCGGCGCCGGCCATTGGCTCCACGTGGAACAACCCGAAGTCTTCGCCGACGCGCTGGAGAGCTTCCTGCAGGAGCTTTGAGCTGCCTTGGACCCGACGCCGGGCGGTGGCTTTGCCGCCCCCCCTGCTCGTATAATGCACAGCAACAAAAGAACCCCATCGCAGATCTGTCTCCGGAGTAGCATTCATGGCCGACGACCTGCGCGACAGCGCGCTCGAGTATCACCGTTCCCCCACCCCCGGCAAGGTTCAGGTCGTCCCGACCAAGCCGCTGGCGAACCAGCGCGACCTGGCCCTGGCCTACTCCCCGGGCGTGGCCTACGCCTGCGAAGCCATCGCCGAGGACCCCTACCAGGCCTCCAACTACACCTCCCGGGGCAATCTGGTGGCGGTCATCACCAACGGCACCGCCGTGCTCGGCCTGGGCGCCATCGGCCCCCTGGCGGCCAAGCCGGTGATGGAAGGCAAGGGCGTGCTGTTCAAGAAGTTCTCGGGCATCGATGTGTTCGACATCGAGATCGACGAGCGGGACCCGGACAAGCTGGTGGACATCATCGCCGCCCTGGAGCCCACCTTCGGCGGCATCAACCTGGAAGACATCAAGGCGCCGGAATGCTTCGAGGTGGAGCGCAAGCTGCGTGAGCGGATGAACATCCCCGTGTTCCACGACGACCAGCACGGCACCGCCATCATCACCGCCGCCGCCGTGCTCAACGCCCTGCGCGTGGTGGGCAAGAACTGGGAAGACGTCACGCTGGTTTGCTCCGGCGCCGGCGCCGCCGCCATCGCCTGCCTGGACCTGCTGGTCAGCATGGGCATGCGCAAGGACCACATCACCGTCCTCGACTCCAAGGGCGTGGTACACAGCGGCCGCGACAAGCTCGATGAGCGCAAGGCCGGCTACGCCCGGGAGACGGAAGCCCGCACCCTGTGCGACGCCATCGAGGGCGCCGACATCTTCCTGGGCGTCTCCGGCCCCGGCGTGCTCAAGCCCGACATGGTCGCCAAGATGGCCGACAAGCCCATCATCATGGCGCTGGCCAACCCCACCCCCGAGATCCTCCCCGAGGAAGCCCTGGAGGTGCGCCCGGACGCCATCATCGCCACCGGCCGCTCGGACTACCCCAACCAGGTCAACAACGTCCTGTGCTTCCCCTTCATCTTCCGTGGCGCGCTGGACGTGGGCGCGACCAGCATCAACGAAGAGATGAAGCTCGCCGCGGTGAAAGCCATCGCCGATCTGGCCATGGCCGAGGCCAGCGACGTGGTAGTGGCGGCTTATGGCGGCAAGGCCACCCGCTTCGGCCCCGACTACCTGATCCCCAAGCCCTTCGACCCGCGGTTGATCACCCGCATCGCCCCGGCCGTGGCCCAGGCGGCGATGGACTCCGGCGTCGCCACCCGGCCCATCGAGGATTTCCACACCTACCGGCTGCGGCTCAACCAGTTCGTGTTCCAGTCCGGTCTGGTCATGAAGCCCATCTTCGAGCGCGCCCGCAGCGAGACCAAGCGGGTGGTGTACTCCGACGGCGAGGAGGACCGCATCCTGCAGGCCGTTCAGGCGCTGGTGGACGACAGCCTGGTGGAGCCGATCCTGATCGGCCGTCGTCGAGTGGTGGAAATGCGCATCAAGCGTCTGGGCCTGCGCCTGGAGGCGGGGCGCGACTTCGAGCTGGTGGACCCGGAGGACGATCCCCGCTATCGCGAATACTGGACGCTGTATCACAGCATCATGGAGCGCAAGGGCGTCACCCCGGCCCGGGCGCGGACCGTGGTGCGCACCCGCACCGGCGTCATCGCCGCGCTGATGGTGCGCCGAGGCGAGGCCGACGCCATGATCAGCGGCACCGTGGGCACCTTCCACCGTCAGCTGAAGCACATCGACGAGATCATCGGCCGACGTCCGGGCGTGCGCAACATCGCCGCCATGAACGTGCTGATCATGCCCAAGGGCACCTTCTTCCTCTGCGACACCTACGTCAATCACAACCCCAACGCCGAGGAGCTGGCGGAGATGACCGTGCTGGCCGCCGACGAGGTGCGCCGCTTCGGCATCACCCCCAAGGTCGCGCTGCTCTCCCACTCCAACTTCGGCAGCTCCGCCGCGCCCTCGGCGCAGAAGATGCGCGATGCGCTGACGCTGATCGAGGCGCGCGATCCCAGCCTGGAGGTGGAAGGCGAGATGCACGGCGACGCCGCGGTCAACGAGGCCCTGCGCCGGCGCATCCTCCCCAGCGCGCGGCTCTCCGGCCAGGCGAACCTGCTGATCCTGCCCGACCTGGACGCCGCCAACATCAGCTTCAACCTGGTGAAGGCCATCGGCGAGGGCGTCTCGGTGGGGCCGATCCTGCTGGGCACCGCCAAGCCCGCGCACATCATGACCAACTCCGCCACCGTGCGCAGCATCGTCAACATGAGTGCGCTGGCCAGCGTGGAGGCAAGCATGCTGGAGGCGGATGAGCAGTAAGCCGCAGCAGGGACCGGACACGTCCAGCGCCGTGCTGGGCGTGTTGCTGTGCAATCTGGGCACACCCGACGCCCCCACGCCCGCCGCCCTGCGCCGCTATCTGGGCGAGTTCCTGTGGGACCCGCGGGTGGTGGAAGCGCCTCGCCCGCTGTGGTGGCTGGTCCTGCACGGCATCATCCTGCGACTCCGGCCACGCCGCTCCGCGGCCAGCTATGCCGAAGTCTGGGGCGAGGACGGCTCCCCGCTGCTCAGCATCTCCCGACGCCAGACCCTGGCGGTGGAAGAGGCGCTGAACCGGCGCCTGAACCAGCCGGTGCGGGTGGCGCTCGGCATGCGCTACGGCCGCCCGGTCATTGACGAGGCGCTGCGCGAGCTGAAGATGAACGGCGCCGAGCGCATCGTCGTGCTGCCCCTCTACCCGCAGTATTCCGCCTCCACCAGCGCCTCGGTCTTCGATGCCGTGGCCAGGCATTACCTGGCCGAGCGGGAAGTGCCGCATCTGCGCTACGTGCGTGACTATCACGACGCGCCGGGCTACATCCGCGCGCTGGCCAACAGCGTGCGCGCCCACTGGGCCGCCCACGGCCGGGGCCAGCGCCTGCTGATGTCCTTCCACGGCATCCCCGCCGAGTACGCCACCCGCGGCGACCCCTACCCCCGGCACTGCGCCCGCACCGCCGAGTTGCTGGCCGCCGAGCTGGAGCTCGCCGAGCAGGACTGGCAACTGGTGTTCCAGTCCCGCTTCGGCCCCAGGGAATGGCTGCAGCCCTACTGCGACAAGACCCTGGAGGCGCTGCCCGGCGAAGGCATCAAACAGGTGGACGTGATCTGCCCCGGCTTCACCGCCGACTGCCTGGAGACCCTGGAAGAGATCGCCCTGAGCAACGCCGAGCTCTACCGCAAGGCCGGTGGCGAGCGGCTCAGCTACATCCCCGCGCTGAACGACGACGCCGAGCACATCGAATTCCTCTGCGGCCTGCTGCAGCAGGAACTGGGCCACTGGCTGAAAACACCCGCCTCCCCGTAGGCGCGGCACATGGCCGCTCCCACGGGGGAAGGCGCCGTCCGCGCAACCCAAGGAGGCCATTCCATGTCCCATGCCATCCGCGTACACCAGACCGGCGGCCCAGAGGTACTTAGCTGGGAAGAAGTCAGCGTCGGCGACCCGGGGCCGGGCGAGGCGCGTATCCGCCACACCGCCGTGGGCCTGAACTTCATCGATGTGTACTTCCGCACCGGGCTCTACCCCCACGCGCTGCCCTTCACCCCGGGCCTCGAGGGCGCGGGCGTGGTGGAGGCCGTGGGCGAGGGTGTCACCGAAGTCAGCCCCGGCGACCGGGTAGCCTATGCCGGCGGCGCGCTGGGCGCCTATGCGCAAAGCCGCCTGATCGAAGCCGACCGGCTGCTGCGCCTGCCCGCGGGCATCAGCGACGAGACCGGCGCGGCCATGATGCTCAAGGGCATGACCGCCCAGTACCTGCTGCGGCGCAGCTACCGGGTGCAGCCGGGCGATACCCTCCTGGTTCATGCCGCCTCCGGCGGGGTGGGCAGCCTGCTCTGCCAATGGGGCAAGCACCTGGGTGCCACGGTCATCGGCACGGTGGGCAGCGAGGAGAAGGGCGAACGGGCCCGCCGACTGGGCGCGACGCACACCATCGATTACAGCCGTGAAGACTTCGTCGAGCGGGTACGCGAACTCACCGGCGGTGCGGGTGTGCACGCGGTCTACGATTCCGTGGGCCAGGCCACCTTCCTGAAATCCCTGGACTGCCTGCGCCCCCTGGGCACGCTGGTGAGCTTCGGTCAGAGCTCCGGCCCGGTGGCGCCGTTGGACCTGGGGCTGTTGGTGCAGAAGGGCTCGCTGTTCCTCACCCGGCCGACCCTGTTCCACTACACCGCCAGCCGGGAAGACCTGCTGCACACCGCCCGGGAGTTGTTCCAGGTGGTGGAGCAGGGCGCCGTGCACATCGAGATCGGCCAGCGCTTTCCCTTGCAGGAGGCCGCCGAGGCCCACAGGGCGCTGGAAGGCCGGCGAACCACCGGCTCCACTGTGCTGACGGTGGGCTGAGCCACCTTGGCGCTGCTGACCCTCTTCACGGTGGCCTTTCTCGCGGCCACCTTGCTACCGCTCTACTCGGAGTTCATGCTCGCGGGCTTGATCCTGCAGGGCTACGAGCCCTTGGCGGTGTGGGCCACGGCGACGGCCGGCAACACCCTGGGCTCGGCGGTGAACTGGGCACTGGGCCGCTACCTGCTGCATTACCAGGACCGGCGCTGGTTCCCGGTAAAGCAGAAGAGCCTCGCGAAGAGCCAGGCCTGGTTCCAGCGCTGGGGGGTGTGGTCGCTGCTGCTCGCCTGGCTGCCGGTGGGCGGCGACCCCCTCACCCTGGTCGCCGGCGTAATGCGCGTGAACTTCTGGCTGTTCCTGCTGCTGGTGGCCGCGGGCAAAGCCGCGCGATACGCCTTCGTGATCTATGCGGCCGGGTTCCTGTAGGCGCGGCTCATGGCCGCGCCTGGGGGAGGCTCGGGGCCGTGTCGCCGGCCAACTCATCCAGCTCCGCGGGGCGCACACCGCCGGTGGCCAGGCTCAGGGCCCGGTAGTACGCTTCACGGGCCCGCTCCGGCTCACCCATGGCCTCGCGCAGCTCCCCGAGCAGACGCAGGGTGGCCGCGGTGGGACGCCGTGAGGCAGCGGCTTCCAGATAATCCCGCGCCCGGCCCCAGAGCTTGCTCCGCAGCGCCAGCCGACCCGCCGCCTCCAGCAAGCCGACATCCTCGCTGCGCTCCTTGAGCCACTTTTCCACCTGCGCATAGGCCGGCTCCACCGCCTCACCATTCAGCTCCCCGTACTCGGCGAGCAGGCGCTCATCCCAATCCCGCACCAGCTTCGCCCGCAACAGGCGTTCCGCTTCCACGTCCCGCTGCTGCATGCGCAGCCCGTGGGTGTAAGCCAGCCAGGCCTCGGGCACTTCCCGCAAGCCCCGGCTCGCCCCAGCCCAGCTACGGTCCAGGCTCTTCGCCCCCTCGGAGGTGGCCGCGCGCAATCGCCTACGCAGGATGTCCAGCTCCAGCGCGTCCAACCGGGGCCGTTCCAGCACCCGGCGCTTGCGCAATTCGGGCAGCAGCTGCTCGACGCGCCGCCAGTCATCGAGCTTCTCGCAGGCACGCAGCAGCAGCTCCAGCACCCGGCTGTTGTGAGGGGCACGCTCCTGCAGGTAACTCAAGCTCGCCAGGGCCTGCTCCCACTGCCGCGCTTCGATCTGCAGCTGTGCCTGCAACAGCCCCACCGCCGTGCGCGCCCGGCGACTGGTGCGATCGGCCTGGGCCAGGTACTTGTCACGGTCGGCATAGGAGCCGCGGCGCTGGGCGGCCACCGCCGCGGCCAGATAATGCAGCAGGGGCGCATCGCTGCGGGCCACATCGCGCAGCAGCAGCTTCTCGGCATCCTCCGCGCCGCCTTCGGCCAGGCGAATCATGCCGCGGATCAGCTCACCGCGGGCACGCTCGCGGCGCCGCTCACCCCACCAGCCGCGCACCTGCGAGGGCGCGCCCCACAGCCCGCGCAGCAGGTGCCAGGCCAGCCACAGCAGCCAGACGCCAAGCAGGGTGGCGAGCACGAAGACGAACAGGCTCATCTCCAGGTTCCAGCCGCCGGCCTGGATGAACACATAGCCCCCTTGCTCGCGGAACCACAGGGCAGCGACAACGCTGAGGAGCAGAGCAAGCAGGACGAGAATCAGCTTTTTCATGCGGCCCCCTTAATCCTCGAAGAGTTTCAGGGGCTCGAGCAGCGGCGCAATATCCGGCAGCTCCGGCGCCAGCTCCCGCCCAGCCAGCTCGGTGAGCGACTCCCGCGCCCGAACCACCCCCGGCGCGTCGGCGTCATACCAGGTGGCGAGCCATTCGGCGGCATCGACCAGCGCATCGCGATACAGCGCGGCATCGTCCCGGTGCAAGGCCAGGCGCGCCGTCTCCAGCCGCAGGGTGAGGTTCTGTCGCAGGAAGTACCGCTGCTCCGGGGCGACCAGGGGCAGCACGCCATCGTCCCGGCGCACCACCACCAGCTCGCCGAGGCTGTCGGTGAAGCGCCCCCAGGCCTCGTCCAGGCGGGCGCGCCAACCCTCGGCGGGCAGGTTCACGGCAGCCTCCCGGGGCTCGGCGGCGGCGGTTTCCCGCAAGCGCTCGGCGGCCAGGGGCAGCTGGGGCACCTGGTCGATCAGGCCGTTCAGAGCCTGATCGAGGCGGGCACGGTCCTGCTGCTCCACTTCCAGCAGGCGGTTGACCGCATCGCGCACCGCACGGCGCTGCACCAGCGCCTCGGTGCCCAGTTGTGCCAGCAGCCGGTCAGCGGCCTGCAGCGCGGCGAGCGCCGTATCCACATCCGCCTGAAAATTGAGCCGATAGACCGCGATCTGGGCGAGATAAGCGGCCTCGGAGCGCATCCACTCATCGCGACTGGTCTGTGCCAGGCGCCCTACCTGGTCCAGTCGGCGTCGCAGTTCCTGCTGGCCGGCGGCCAGCTCGGTGAGCAAGCGCTCGGCTTCGGCCTGCTTCTGCTCGGCTTCGACGCGCAGGCTGCCCAGGGCGTTTTCCAGGGCCGCTTCCCGTTGGACCAGCCGCGCTTCCAGGGCATCCAGGCGAGTGTCCGTGACGCTGGTGTCGGTGGCCGCGCGCAGTTGCTGCCACAGCCAGTAGCCGCCGGCGACCCCGGCCAGCCCCACCAGCAGGCTCAGGATCAAGGCCAGCCAGGCAATACCTGTACCGCGCGATGCAGGCGGCTTTGCGGTTGGGGCGGCCTTGCTCGGCGCCTTGGCCGGGGAAGACGGAGCCGGGCCCGGGGGGGCATCTTTGCTCGGCGCGGTTCGGGTGTCGGCGGGCTTGTCGGCGCCGGCCCGCGCCTCGCTGGCGGCCGGCTTCTGTCCGGCCGCCTTGGCGGTTTTCGCTCGAGTGCCGGCGCCCTTGGCCTGATCCGCGTTGGGTTTGTCCGCCTTGGAGCCGGGATTCTTGTTCTGTTCGTCGCTCATCTGCGCCATGCCTGTGCCAAATGAATGATTGCGTCCAGTACCTGGGCGTCGTCCGTGCCCTCGCTGACCCGTATCGGCCCGCGCAGCCCCCGCTTCCGGGCCGCCTCGGCAAGGCGCGGGCTCAGCACCACCAGGGCCAGCGCTTGAAGTGGCGCCTCACCCAGCAAGTCCAGCAGATGATCCAGCGCCGCGCCACTGCTCAGGGTCATCACCCGGATACGCCTCGCGGCCAGCGCGGCGCGTACCGGGGCCGGATCCACTCGGGGCGGCATCCGCGTGTAAACGTCGGCGATATCCAGCCGCTCACCGCGAGTCGCCAGGCCTTCGGGCAGTATGCGCCGCCCGCCTTCACCACGAAACAGCAGCAGCCGCTGAGCCCGCAGATCGGCCAGGGCGGGCTCGGCAAGCAGGCCGGCGCCGCTGGCCTCCCCCTTCGGGACCAGGTCCACCGCCACCCCGGCGGCCTCCAGGGCACGGGCGGTACCCGGCCCCACGGCGGCGACCCGGGTGTGTTCCGCGCGCTGAATCCCCCGCTCCGCCAGGGCGCGCAAGCCATGCTCCACCGCGTTCGGGCTGGTGAAGAACCACCAGTCGGCCTGGGCGGCGGCCCGCAGTGCCGCCTCCAGTTCAGATGTGGCCGGTGTGGGCGCGATCTCAATGCCGGGCAGGGCCCAGACTTCGCCGCCGGCACCGGCCACCAGTTCACACAGGGGGCCGGCCTGGGCCGCGGGCCGGGTTACCAGCACCCCCACACCGGCGAGGCTCACCGGTGCATGGCCTCGGCGTCGAACAGATCATCGAGGATGGCACGGGCACCGCGCGCGAGCAGATCATCCGCCAGGGCACGGCCCAGTTGCTCGGCCTCGCTCGCCGGGCCGCGAATCTCGCCGCGCACGATTTCCTCCCCGCCGGGGCGGCCCACCAGGCCGCGCAGCCAGAGTTGATCGCCTTCCAGCAGGGCGTAGGAGCCGATGGGCACCTGGCAGGAGCCCTGCAGGCGGCCGTTCATGGCGCGCTCGGCGCGCAGGCGGGCGTGGGTGGCCGGGTCGTCCAGGGGCGCGATCAGCGCGTTTACCCGCGCGTCGTCGGTGCGACACTCGATACCCAACGCCCCCTGGCCCACCGCCGGCAGGCTTTCCTCCGGGGGCATTACATAGCGGATCCGCGACTGCAGCTCCAGGCGCTTGAGGCCGGCGGCGGCGAGGATGATGGCGGCGTATTCCCCCGCATCCAGCTTCGCCAGGCGGGTGTTGACGTTGCCCCGCAGCAGGCGAATCTGCAGATCCGGGCGCCTGGCCTTGACCTGGCACTGGCGGCGCAGACTGGCGGTGCCCAGCACCGCCCCGTGGGGCAGTTCATCGAAATGTTCATAGTCGTTGGAAACGAAGGCGTCGCAGGGGTCTTCGCGTGCCATGATCACCGGCAGGTGCAGGCCTTCGGGAAAGGTCACCGGCACGTCCTTCATGGAATGCACGGCGATGTCGGCGCGGCCGTCCATCAGGCCGTTCTCCAGCTCCTTGACGAACAGGGCCTTGCCGCCGATCTTCGCCAGCGGCGCATCCAGCACCCGGTCACCCTTGGTGCTCATGCCCACCAGTTCCACCCGCAACCCCGGGTGATGGCGGCGCAGCTCGGCGGCGACATGCTCGGCCTGCCAGACGGCGAGCGGGCTCTTGCGGGTGGCTATGCGGATCAGATCGTCGGCCATGGGCTCCCTACCGGTGCGTGTACAAGCCCTAAGCATGCCATGGCGGCGCGGGGAATTCAGTCAGACACGGCCGACAGACGCGTAGTGGGCGGCTGCTTTCTCGGCCGAGACCCGGGGGGCATTGGTCCGTGCCCCCTAGAAGCTGGAACCGGGCTGCTGCAGGAAGGCCAGCTCCTCCGCCGTGGACTCCCGCCCCAGGATGGCGTTGCGGTGTGGGTAGCGGCCGAAGCGGTCGATGATCGCCTTGTGCTGCAGCTCGAAGTCGTAGTTGTACTCCAGGCCGGGTTCACGATAAAGACGCTCGGCCCACACGTGCATGGCCGCCGATTCGCTGTGCATGAAAGGCATGTAGAGAAAGGCACGCTGATCGGTGCTCAGCGCCTCCTGGACATTCCCCAGCACCGCCTCCTGGGCCAGCGCCAGGGCCATGGGGTCCTGGGCGAAGGCGGCCGGGGTGTCGCGGTGGATATTGCGGGAGAACTGGTCCAACACCAGGATCTCGGCAAGCCGCCCCGTGGGCGTGGTACGCCAATCATGAAGCTCGCCCGCGGCGGCACGTCGGAGCAGCGCGCCGAAACGCCGGGCGATCTCGGCATCCAGGGCCTCGTCCTTGGCCCACCATTGGGCGGGGTCGAGCTCCTCGAACCAGAATCGCAGCACCTGATCGGGCTGATGCGGCATGGTGGCTCCTCCGGTTAGCCGAGATCCGGGCACAAGCCCTTGGGGAGACACTGATCACCTCGAAACTGACATCCGCACGACCGCCAACCACGAAGGTAGCCTGGACCTCAAGCTGTCCACGGCTGTCGATGATCTGATCGTGCTCGCGGATCCAGGGATAGCGCGAAACCAACACCAGTGATCGTTTTTCGCCTATCCATTGCGACCATTCGTCCTTGTTGCGAAAGTCCGTCGTGTAATCAAAAAGTGCCACCTGGTAATTTCAGCGTCAACTCGGCGGTCTCCACGAAAATGTCGCAGGCTAAACGTTGTCCGCTGGGCCCGACTGCCGGGTCCCGGTCACGATGGCCATAGGCGCTTCGCCATCAAGCGGCCAGCGCCGAGGTCAGATCGGCGACGTAGCCCAGCCACATCAGCACCAGGAGTAGAAAGCCGCCGCCGAAGGCGATGAAACGGTGCAGCACTCGGTTGTAGCTGCAGTGGATGAGGCTGTGGGCGATGCGCGAGAGCACGAACAGCCAGGCGCCGGTGACCAGCCAGGCGGGCACATGCCCCAGGGCCACGGCCAGGCTTGCCAGCGCATAGAACAGCACGGGCACTTCGAACAGGTTACGGAAATTGTCCGCCGCGCGGGTGTCTTCCATGTGCGCGGCCATCTGCCCGGAGGTCGCCAGCTTCTGCGGGTGCAGCCGCTTGGCGCGCGCCTCCCGCGCCCGGCTCCAGAGCATGCGCAAGGCCACGGCGAAGGTGAGCAGCACCAACACCAGGCAGGTGCTGAGCAGTTGCGCCACATTGGCGACGAGCAGAGCGTTGTCCATCTTGCTGTTCCTTGTTGGCGGATCAGGCCGGCGACAAGTATAGCGGCAAACCCACCGCCTCCTCGGGACGCAAACCCCGGCGCGTAATCCGTTTCACCATCAGCTCTCGACCCTGGACGTTTCGGGAGACGCTGACCAATACCCCTGGAGCCTTCGCGGCAGCCCGTGCCGCGAAGGCTCCTGAGACATCACACCTGGCTCGACACCTGTCGGGGCGCGAGCAGCGCCACCAGTACCGCCACCAGCGTCGAGGCAATCAAGGCCCCGGCGAAGGGCGCCAGCGTGGGAATGCCGCCCGGGAAACTCGCCGCCTGCAGACCAGCCCACAGGCTGCCGCCGGCGACCCAGCCCGGCAGCACCGCGCCCAGCAAGCCGGCCAAGCCCCCGGCCACGGCGGCCGCCGGACGCATGCGCCGCCAAAGCCCCATCAGCACCGGCACCACGGCGGTGGCGCAGAGCAGGTCCGCGATCAGGAACAGGCGCAGCACCGAGATACCCTGCAGGGCAATGAGCACCACCGGGATCATCACCAGCAGGGTGATCCAGCGCGCCCCGCCCACGGTCAATCCGCGCGCTTCGGTCACGGCCAGGGAGGCGATGGCGTTCTGCAGGGTATCCACCGAAGAGGCCACCAGGGTCACCGCCAGCACCAGCACCGCCACCACCAACCAGGGCGCGGCACCGCCCAGGGCGGCGAAGAAGGGCAGCGGCGGCTGCCCGAGTTTCAGCCCGGCCATGGCCGCCAGCATGCCGATGCCCCCCACGGCCGCCACCGCCAGCACCGTGGTGACACCGCCCAGGACCGCGCCGCGCCCCAGCGCCCCGCCATCCCGCGCCGCCCACAGGCGCTGCCAGTAACCCTGGTGAAACAGGTTCGCGGCGGTCACGGCGATCACCAGGGTGAAGGCCACGGCCAGCGCATCGCCCACCGGGGCCGACGGCATGACCGGCGCCGCGGGCAAATCCTTAAGCAATTGCAGGCTCGCCATCCCCACCAGCGCCAGCAACACGATCAGCAGCAGCCCCTGCCAGCGGTCCGTCACCAGGCTCGCCCGCAGGCCGCCCCAGGCGGTGTAGACCAGCGTGGTAAACGCCACCGCCAGCACCGCCGCGGCGGCGGGCAGATCCGAGAGCAGGGTGACGATCGCCCCCACGGCGGTGAGTTCGGCGGCGAGAAAGCACAACATGTACAGCGCCGAGATGAGCGCCACCCAGCGCCGCACGCCGCCGCCATAGCAGGCCTCGGCGAACTCGCCGATGCTGCGCCCCCGGGGCAGGTGGCGGCGGATCGCCGGCCCGCAGGCGGCGAAGACGATGAAGGGCAGGGCCGCGCCCAGGGCGTAGCCACCCAGCGCCACCGGGCCGACGAAGGCCGCGATTTCGGGTGGCGCGAACAGTATCCAGGCCCCCATGCCGGAGGCGAGGAACGACAAGCCCAGCGCGGAAGCCCCCTGGGAATCCCGGGCCAGCAGGTAATCATCCAGGCCGGCGGCCGGGCGTCGGGCGCGCAGGCCGATCCAGCCGAACAGCAGCAGGGCAGCGGCCAGGGCAATCAGGGGCGGGTACAGCACGTCCAGTCCTCGGTCTGCTTCAGAGTGGACCGGAGCGTACTACGTCCGCGCGCCAAGGGCAGCAGGGGGGGGGCGGGTCGAGTGCCGGCGTGTGGACTTCGGCTTTTACGTATACGGCGATCATGGCGGTATGCAGTAAGCTTGGCAGGACAGGAAGCCGGGAGGCGCAAGACGGTGCAGCGACACGCGGGACGATGGGGGGCGTACAGCATCGGGGCACTGCTGCAGCTGGCGGCGGCGGCGATGTATTACGCCGTGGCGGCGCTGGGCATGTCGTTCACCCAACCCCAAGCCGCCATTTCCCTGATCTGGCCGGCCACCGGCGCCGCGCTCACCATGGTCTATCTGTTCGGCTACCGTTATCTGGTGGGCGTGGCGCTGGGCGCGTTCGCGTATCACTGGCAACTGGACGGCGATACGGTCAACGCGGCGGCCCTGGCGCTGGGCATTGCCGCGGCGGCGGCGCTGGGCGCGCTGGGGCTGCGCCGTCTGGCCGACTTCTCGGGCACCCTCGAGCGGGTGCGGGACGTGCTCCTGTTCCTGCTGATCGCGGTGATCCTGGTCAGCGGCGTCAGCTCATTGCTCAGCGCGGGGCTTGCCGCGCTCGACGGGCGTGCGCAATGGGGCGGTTTCGGCTCGCTCTGGTGGGCGTGCTGGACCGCCGACATGATGGGCACCCTGCTGCTGGCGCCGGTGCTGCTCACCTGGTGCGGCCGGCCGCTGCCGCGCTGGTCCGTGGGGCGCTGGCTGGAAGCCGTGGTGCTGCTGGGGCTGGTGACCCTCAACGCCTGGGTGGTTTACGCCGACCATCTGCCCACGGACTACGCCATGGCCCGGCCGCTGGTCTACACGGTCTACCCGCTGATGATCTGGGGGGCGCTGCGCTTCGAGAACCGCTGGATGGCCACCCTGCTGCTGCTCAACGCCGGCATCGCCGTGTATTTCACCGCCCGCGGCCTGGGCCCGTTCGCCACCGGCAGCCTGCGGGAGAACATGCTCTCGCTGGACGCCAACCTCTCCCTGCTCAGTGTCACCGTGCTGATTCTCACCGCCCTGATCACCGAGCGCCTCAAGGCCGAGCGCCAGGCCCGACGACACCTGCAGGAGCTGGCGCATTTCGGGCGCATCGGCGACATGGGGCAAATGTCCGCCGGCCTCGCCCACGAACTCAATCAACCGCTGACCGCGATCATGACCTACACCCAGGCGGCGCGGCGGCTGCTGCAAAGCCGCCTGCAGGACGCGGAACTGGATCAGGCCCTGGAGCGGGTCGTGGCCAACGCCGAGCGGGCCGCCCTCATCATCCGCGAGATGCGCGCCTTCGTGCGCAAGGACGCCCCACAGCGGCGCCGCGCCGACATCAACCGTCTGGTGACCGAAGTGCTGGATTTGGTCGGCCACAGCGCGCGTCGCCACCGTGTGGCGATCCTCACCGACCTGGGGGCGCAGCTGCCGGCGGTGGAAGTCGCGGAGGTACAGATCCACCAGGTACTGGTGAACCTGATTCGCAACGCCGTGGACGCCATCGCCGAGGCGGACACCGTGCACCGGGACATCCTCATCCGCACCGCGACCTGCGCGGACGGCGTGGAGGTGGTGGTAAGCGACAGCGGCCCCGGCCTGCCCACCACCGTGGTCAACGAGCTGTTCGAGCCCTTTGTCAGCAGCAAGTCCGGAGGCATGGGCCTGGGCCTGTCCATCAGCCGCGCCATCATCGAGGCCCACGACGGCCGGCTGGAGGCCGGCACCAGCCGCCGGGGCGGCGCCGAATTCCGCTTCGTGCTGCCCGCGCATACCGAGGAGAAACAGGGTCATGACCGACAAGCCCAGCGTGTTCATCGTCGATGACGAGCCGGACGTACGCGCCGCGTTGAAACTGCTGGTGGGCTCGGCGGGCCACGCGGTGGAGAGCTACCCCTCGGCCCAGGCCTTTCTCGACGCCCTGCCGGAGAATCGCGAAGGCTGCCTGGTGCTGGATGTGCGCATGCCGGGCATGAGCGGCCTGGAACTGCAAAAGCGCCTGGCGCAGCGGGAATTACCGCTGCCGATCATCTTCATATCCGGGCACGGCGACATCCCCATGGCGGTGCGGGCCATGCAAGGGGGCGCGGAGGACTTCCTGGAAAAGCCCTTCTCCGATCGGCAATTGCTCGACCGCATCGAGAAGGCGCTCGCCCGGAGTCGGGAGTGGCGCCAGACGGAGCAGGCCTGTGCGCAAACCGAGCGGAACCTCGCCTCGCTGACGCCGCGGGAGACGGAAGTGATGGAGAAACTGCTCGAGGGCAAGGTGAACAAGATCATTGCCCGTGAGCTGGATCTGAGCACACGCACCGTGGAAATCCACCGCGCGCGGGTGCTGCAGAAAATGGCGGTGAGCAATGTCACTCAGCTGGTGGGCGAGGTCATGGCCTGTCGCAAGCGCTGAAGCGATGCCGATCGACCCCCATGGCGCTGCGACTGTCTGGCGCGCGCGCAAGCAGGGCGCGACTCGCCGGCCATGGGCGCAGCCCGTGCCGGGCGACGCCGCGGGACCACGCCAGCGTTATGCCAGCCCGTAGCCCTGGGCCATGAGCACCGCCAGCAGGGGCAGCAGCAGCACCAGCAGCAGCTCGACACGCAGCAGCCAGCGCAAGGCCGGCGGCGTTGGCGTCTCCGCCGCGGCGCCATGGCGATGGCGGAGGAAATACACCGTCGGATACACCGACAACAGGGCGACCAGCACGAATAGCGCCACCTTGGCGTGGAAGATGCCGTTGGGGCTGTAGAAACCGGCCCCCTTGCCCACCAGGAACCACATCGTCAGCCCGGTTGCCAGCACCACGCCGGCGGAAAGCCCATAGACCATGTCCACCCGGGCAATTCTCCTCAGCTCCGCCCCCTGCATCCGCGGCTTTAGCCAAAGGTGCTCCACCACCAGGGTGGAGAAAAGCAGCAAAATACCGAGCAGATGAACGTATTTGGTCAGCACGTAGGCCATTGTCGTGTTCCTCGTCGCCCCGGGGTGGCGCGCCTTGCGCAAGCGCCCGCTATAGTCACTGGCCGGTCCGCGTTCACCTCGGCGGGCGAACGCCCCAAGCGTCAGCCATCGGCCCACCCGGCCAATGCATCCAGCGCCCGGGCGTGAAGCGCCCGGTCGGCCTCCGTGAAGAGCACGAAGCGCACCTCGCGCACCGCGTGCAGCTCGGGCAGCAGTTTCGCCACGGCCGCCAGCGAGACTTTCGCGGCCGCCTCCACGGGGTAGCCGAAGACACCGGTGGAAATTGCCGGGAAGGCGATGCCGGCAACGCCCCGCTGTTCCGCCAATCGCAGCGCATTGCGGTAACAACTCGCCAATAGCCCCTCGGCCGGCTCGTCCACCCCGTAGACCGGGCCCAGGCAGTGGATCACGTAGCGGTTGGGCAGATCATGCGCCCCTGTGATCACGGCCTCGCCGGGGCGGATGGGTGCTAGCGGCCGGCACTCCGCCTCCAGCCCCGGCCCGGCGGCGCGGTGTATGGCGCCCGCCACACCGCCGCCCGTGCGCAACTGCGCGTTGGCGGCGTTGACGATGGCGTCCATGTCCGGCTGCTGCGTGATATCGCCCACCACGCATTCCAGCAGCTTGCCCCGCAGATTGTGTGTCGCCATAACGCCCCTCGGAATAGACTCGCTCACCCTCGCTTCTCTTTTTAGCAGCCCGGCCACCAATTATCAGCCGAGGTGCCGCACCTGCAGGATTAGGCGACTCAGGCCTCAGCCCCAATCCAGGTGCGGGCGACCGTTCACGCCCTCGTACAGCGCCCGAAAGCGCTTGTGCACCCGCAGGCGCATCTCCTGGCCGGCCTTGAAGGTGATCGGCCGCAGGCCCTTCAATTGCGGCGTGCAGGGCCCACACACCGGCATCAGCTGGCGATGCCGCCGCGAGCGGGTGCTGCCCGGCAGCAGGCCCACCAGCCAGCCCATGGGGCCGCGGGCGGGGTTGGAGAGGTAGGACAGGGTCTTGCCCCGGTCGGTGTCGGCGCCACACAGAAAGCAGCAGCAGGGCAGCTCGTGGCGCACGTCCACGGTGACGGCGGTCATGCGCGGGTCCACGCCCTCGGTGTCGTCACGGCGCCGGCCGCAGGCGAGGCAGCCGCCGTCGGCGCGCACGGCGGCGGGGGCGTAGCAGTGGGGGCATTCGTTGTAGTGGGGTAGTTCGTGCATGGCGTCTTGTCCGTGGCATTCCGGGGCCCGGCCTAGTCTACTCCGCCCCGCCTCGTTAAAGTGAGCGCCAAACTCCCACACACCCGCGGAACCCCGAACACCATGGCCCGAAAACCCGCCGCCAAGACCCCCCGCACCTTCGAGCAAACCCTCTGGGACACCGCCGACAGGCTGCGCGGCACGGTGGAATCGTCCGAATACAAGCACGTGGTGCTCAGCCTGATCTTCCTGAAATTCGTCAGCGACAAGTTCGAGGCCCGCAAGCGCGAGTTGATCGACGCCGGCCAGGCCGATTACGTGGACATGGTGGAGTTCTACACCATGAAGAACGTGTTCTACCTGCCCGAGCACGCCCGCTGGTCCAGCATCCAGAAGCAGGCCAAGCAGGACGACATTGCGGTGAAGATCGACACCGCCCTGCACGACGTGGAGAAGAACAACAAGGCCCTGCGCGGCGCGCTGCCGGATAACTACTTCTCTCGCATGGGGCTGGACCCGAGCAAGCTCGCCGCGCTGATCGACTCCATCAACAACATCGACACCCTCGCCGACAATGAGCAGGACGTGGTCGGGCGGGTGTACGAGTATTTTCTGGGCAGGTTCGCCGCCACCGAGGGCAAGGGCGGCGGCGAGTTCTACACCCCCAAGTGCGTGGTCAACCTTATCGCCGAGATGATCGAGCCCTACCAGGGCAAGATCTACGACCCCTGCTGCGGCTCCGGGGGCATGTTCGTGCAATCGGTGAAGTTCGTCGAGAACCACCAGGGCAACCAGAAAGACATCTCCATCTACGGACAGGAATACACCGCCACCACCTACAAGCTGGCGAAGATGAACCTGGCCATCCGCGGCATCGCCGCCAACCTGGGCGATGTGCCCGCCGACACGTTCTTCAAGGACCAGCACCCGGACCTCAAGGCCGACTTCATCATGGCCAACCCGCCGTTCAACCTGAAACAGTGGCGCGGCGTGGACGAACTGGTCGACGATCCCCGCTGGCACGGTTTTGAAGTGCCGCCCACCGGCAACGCCAACTACGCCTGGATACTGCACATGCTCGCCAAGCTCTCGGAGAACGGCGTCGCCGGCTTCGTCATGGCCAACGGCTCCATGTCCAGCAACACCAGCGGCGAAGGCCTGATCCGCCAGAAGCTCATCGAGAATGATGTGGTGGACTGCATGATCGCCCTTCCCGGGCAGCTCTTCTACACCACCCAGATCCCCGTCTGCCTGTGGTTCCTGACCCGCAACAAGGGCGCGCGGCAGGTGCCGGGGCACCGGGACAGCGACCATCGGGACCGCCGGGGCGAAACCCTGTTCATCGACGCCCGCAATATGGGCCGCATGATCAGCCGCACCCATAAGGAACTCAGCGCCGAGGACATCGCCGAGATCGCCCGCACCTACCACGCCTGGCGCGGCGAGGCGAAGGACGGGGTCTACGAGGACAAGGCCGGCTACTGCAAGGCCGCGACGCTGAAAGAGATCGCCGCTAACGATTATGTGCTCACGCCGGGGCGTTACGTGGGCGCCGCCGAGGTGGAGGACGACGGCATTCCCTTCGAACACAAAATGGGCGAGCTGACCAAGGCGCTGTATGAGCAGATGGCGGAGTCGGAGCGGTTGGATGCGGTGATTCGGGGGAATTTGGAGGCGTTGGGTTATGGGGAGTGAGTGGACCCAACGGCGGCTTAAGGATTGTGCAAAGTGGTACTCGGGCGGCACACCTAGCAAGTCCAACCCGGCCTATTGGGGTGGCGGGATACCCTGGATTAGCGCTAAGAGCCTGAGTGAGTTTTTTGTTCAGCATTCTGAGGACACAGTCACTTCAGATGCCATCGGCAATGGCACCAGGCTAGTACCCAAAGACACAATCCTCTTCGTCGTGCGGGGCATGAGTCTGAAGAAAGAGCTCCGGATGGGCATCACGGCACGTCCGGTGACTTTCAACCAAGACCTAAAGGCACTGGTAGCTGAGGATGGTGTAGACCCTTACTTTCTCGCATATGCGATAAGGGCAAAGACTCGCGAGATACTGGCGTTGGTTGAAGAGGCTGGGCACGGGACCGGGGTCCTACCCACATCAGTTATCGAGTCCTTGAAATTACCGATACCCTTGGAAAGCCAACAAAAGGTGATCGCAAGGCTGTTCCGCACGCTCGACGACAAAATCGAACTCAACCGCCAGATGAACGCCACCCTGGAGGCGATGGCGCAGGCGCTGTTCAAGAGCTGGTTCGTGGACTTCGACCCGGTGATCGACAACGCCCTGGCCGCCGGCAACCCCATCCCCGAGCCCCTGCAAAAACGCGCCGCCGCCCGCCAGGCCCTGGGCGAACAGCGCAAACCTCTCCCGCCCGAGATCCAACAGCAGTTCCCCAGCCGCTTCGTCTTCACCGAGGAGCTAGGGTGGATTCCAGAGGGGTGGGAGGTCAGTACGGTGGGCCATCAGGTAGAAACCGTGGGAGGCGGCACACCCAGCACCAAGAACCCCGATTTCTGGGATGGTGGCAGTCATGCGTTCTGCACACCAAAGGATATGTCTCGCCTCGGGTCCATCGTACTCACGGAGACTGAGCGATATTTAACCGACGCGGGGGTAAGCAAAGTCAGCTCCGGCCTGTCGCCCTCCGGCACCGTACTAATGTCATCGCGGGCGCCAATCGGTTATCTGGCGATCAGCAACACCCCTATTGCGGTCAACCAAGGTGTGATTGCGATGCTGCCAAGCAGCCACTATGGCGCGATGTATCTCCTTTGCTGGACGCAGAACAACATGCCGACGATCAAGGATCGAGCCAATGGCAGTACCTTCCTTGAGATCAGCAAAAAGAACTTCAGGCCCATTCCATTCCTGGTGCCCAACAACGACCTTTTGCGCCATTTCAACGGACAAGTCGGCGGGCTTTACGCGCGGCTCGTGTCATCAGTCGAAAATACAGCGACGCTCGCCCAACTCCGCGACACCCTCCTCCCCAAACTCCTCTCCGGCGAACTCCGCGTCCCCGAGGCCGAACGGCAAATCGCCGCACAGGTGTGAACGCCGTCCGCCCACAGGGTGCGCCCCGTCATGGAAACGGCGGGCGACAAGCCCGATGATCCTCTCAAGGAGGAATCATGCACACCGACAAACAGATCGAGATTTATCAGGCCGCAGACGGTCAGGCACAAATCGAAGTGCGCCTGGAGCAGGACACCGTATGGCTCACTCAACGGCAAATGAGCGAGGTGTTCCGCACCACCCCTGAGAACGTCCTGATGCATCTGCGGAACATCTACAGCGACGGCGAGCTGGCGGAGGAGGCAACTACTAAGGATTTCTTAGCAGTTCGCCAAGAGGGGAAGCGCCAAGTAAAGCGCACGCTCAAGCACTACAGCCTGGACGCCATTATTTCGGTCGGCTACCGGGTGAACTCCAAGCAGGGCGTCCAGTTCCGCCAGTGGGCAACCCAACGCCTCAAGGAGCACCTGGTTCAGGGTTACACTCTCAACCGCCACCGCTTCGAAAAAAACGCCACCGAACTGGAACAGGCCCTGTCCCTGATCCGCAAGGCCGCGCAATCGCCGGAACTGACCGGCGAGGCCGGGCGCGGCCTGGTGGACGTGGTCTCCCGCTACACCCAGACCTTCCTCTGGCTGCAACGCTACGACGAGGGTCTGCTGGAGGAACCGGCTGGCCAGCGGGGCGGCCAGCTGCCCAGCCCGGAAGCGGCGATGGAATCGCTGGAAACCCTCAAGCGCCAGCTCATGGAACGGGACGAGGCCACGGCGCTATTTGCCCAGCCCCGGGGTGACGGCCTGAGCGCGATCTTCGGCAACCTGGAGCAGAGCGTATTCGGCGAAGCGGCGTACCCCACCGTGGAGAGCAAGGCCGCGCATCTGCTTTACTTCGTGGTGAAGAACCACCCCTTCTCCGACGGCAACAAGCGCAGCGGCGCCTTCTTGTTCGTGGACTTCCTGCACCGCAACGGCCGGCTCCTCAACGGGCGGGGCGAGCCCATCATCAACGACACCGGCCTCGCCGCCCTCACCCTGCTGGTGGCCGAATCCGACCCGAAGCAGAAGGACGTGCTGATCCGGCTGGTGATGAACATGCTGAGTCAGGCGTAGGTCAAAGCCAACTAATTGCTGCGAATTGCTGGCGCAACGGTGGCTGGCTATGCTGTCGGCAACCGAACACCGCCGCCCATGCGGCAACAATAACGAACAGGCCAGCCATTGAGCTTTAACGAGGCGAAACTGGAGCAGGCGATCATCGCCCTGCTGGAAGCCCAGGGCTACCCGCACCACCCGGCCGAGACCCTGCAGCGCGCCCCCGAGCAGGTGCTGCTCCACGACGACCTGCGCAGCTTCCTCGCCCGCCGCTACGCCGACCAGGGCATCACCCCCGGCGAGATCGAATCGGTGATCCGCACGCTGGAAGCCCTCCCGGCGAGCGACCTGTACGAAGCCAACAAGGCCATCCACCAGCGGGTGGCCGACGGCTTTCTGCTGAAACGCGAGGACCGCAGCCGCAAGGACCTCTACGTCCAGCTCATCGACTACACGGACCTGGCGGCGCTGCCCGCGCCGGCCGACACCTCCACCACCACGCAAGTGGCCGACCAGGCGCCGTTTTACGGCGCCACACAAAACCACTACCGACTGGTCAGCCAATTGCAGGTGGTCGGCAGCGAGACCCGCATCCCCGACGCCGTGCTCTACATCAACGGCCTGCCGCTGGTGGTGTTCGAGTTCAAGAGCGCGGTGCGCGAGGACGCCACGCTGTTCGATGCCTACAAGCAGCTCACCACCCGCTACGTGCGGGATATTCCCGAGCTGATGAAGTACAACGCCCTGTGCGTGCTCAGCGACGGCGCCAACAGCAAGATGGGCTCCCTGTTCGCCCCCTACGACTACTTCTACAACTGGCGCAAGGTCAGCGGCGACGAGGCCGTGGGCCGGGACGGCATCGACGGCCTGCACTGCATGCTGCAGGGCCTGTTCGACCAGCGGCGGCTGCGACAGGTGATCCGCCATTTCATCCATTTCCCCGACGTTTCCCGCACACAACAGAAGATCGTCTGCCGTTACCCGCAGTTCTACGCGGCCACCAAGCTCTACCGGAACATCCTCGCCCACCGCCGGCCCCGGGGCGACGGCAAGGGCGGCACCTATTTCGGCGCCACCGGCTGCGGCAAGAGCTACACCATGCTGTTCCTCAGCCGCCTGCTGATGAAAAGCCTGGCACTGGAAAGCCCCACCATCGTGCTGATCACCGACCGCACCGATCTGGACGACCAGCTCTCGGCGCAGTTCACCAACGCCAAGGGCTTTATCGGCGATCAGACCGTGGTGAGCGTGGAAAGCCGCGCGCAGCTACGCGAACTGCTCAAGGGCCGCAGCAGCGGCGGGGTGTTCCTCACCACCATCCACAAGTTCACCGAAGACACCGAACTGCTCACCGAGCGCGACAACGTCATCTGCATCTCCGACGAGGCCCACCGCAGCCAGGTGAACCTGGACCAGAAGGTGCGGGTGACGGAGCAGGGCGTGCGCCGCAGCTACGGCTTCGCCAAATACCTGCACGACTCCCTGCCCAACGCCACCTATGTGGGCTTCACCGGCACCCCCATCGACGCCACTCTGGATGTGTTCGGCGAGGTGGTGGACAGCTACACCATGACCGAATCCGTACACGACGAGATCACCGTGCGCATCGTCTATGAGGGGCGCGCGGCCAAGGTAGTGCTGGACAACCGCAAGCTGGAAGAAATCGAGGCCTACTACGCCGCCTGCGCGGAGGACGGCGCCAGCGAATATCAGATCGAGGCCAGCAAGCAGGCCAGCGCCAACATGGCGGCCATCCTCGGCGACCCGGACCGGCTCCGCGCCCTGGCGGCGGACTTCGTCCACCACTACGAGCAGCGGCTGGAAGAGGGCGCCACGGTCAAGGGCAAGGCCATGTTCGTGTGCAGCAACCGCGCGGTGGCCTGGGCCTTCTACCAGGAGTTGATCGCCTTGCGCCCGGAATGGGCCGAGCAGCGTGACTGCGAACCCGGGGCGGTGCTCAGCGAACAGGAGCGCCAGCGCATCAAACCCATGGAGCGGGTGAAGCTGATCATGACCCGGGGCAAGGACGACCCGAAAGCCCTTTGGGACATGCTGGGCAACAAGGACCACCGCAAGGAGCTGGACCGGCAGTTCAAGAACGCCCGCTCCAACTTCAAGATCGCCATCGTGGTGGACATGTGGCTCACCGGCTTCGACGTGCCCTTCCTCGACACGATCTACATCGACAAGCCCATCCAGCGCCACAACCTGATCCAGACCATCTCCCGGGTGAACCGCAAGTTCGCGGGCAAGCACAAGGGCCTGGTGGTGGACTACATCGGCATCAAGAAGCAGATGAACCTGGCGCTGGCGCACTACAACAAGGCCGACCAGCAGAACATCGAGGAGATCCGGCAATCCATCGTGGTGGTGAAGGACCACCTGGACCTGCTGGCGCGGATGTTCCACCGCTTCGACACCCGGCCCTACCACCAGGGCAGCCCGCTGGAGCAGTTGCAGTGCCTGAACCGCGCCGCCGAATTCGCCCAGGCCACGGAGCCGCTGGAAAAGCGCTTCATGCTGCTGGTGAAACGGCTGAAAGCCGCCTACGACATCTGCAGCGGCTCCGAGGCCATCAGCCAGACCGAGCGCGACCGGATTCATTTCTACCTCGCCGTGCGCGCCATCATCGCCAAGCTCACCCGGGGCCAGGCGCCGGATACCGCGCAGATGAACGCCCGGGTGCAGGCAATGATCCGCGACGCGCTGCAGGCCGACGGGGTGGAGGAGATCCTGCGGATGGGCGAGGGCGCCGAGGGCGCGCGGGACATCTTCGACGAGTCCTACCTGGCCATGATCGACAAGATCAAACTGCCCAACACCAAGGTCAAACTGCTGCAACAACTACTGGCCAAGGCCATCGCGGACTTCAAGAAGATCAACCGGGCCCGGGGCGTGGATTTCTCGAAGAAACTCCAGGCGCTGGTCGCGCACTACAACGAGCGCGACGAAAGCAACGTGCTGGTGGGCAATGTGCTGGAGGATTTCTCCGAGCAGTTGGCCGACCTGTTCCTGGCCCTGGGCCGGGAGCGGGGCTCCCACGCCGAGCTGGGGCTGGATGTGGAAGAGAAGGCCTTCTATGACATCCTCAAGAGCCTGACCGTGAAGTACGACTTCAGCTACCCCGAGGACAAGCTGCTGGTGCTCGCCGGCGCCGTGAAGGCAGTGGTGGACGACAAGGCGAAGTACACCGACTGGAACCGGCGCGAGGACATCAAGGCCGAGCTGAAGGTGGACCTGATCCTGGTGCTCGCCGAGCACGGCTACCCGCCGGTGGACCGAGACGAGGTGTACCAGGAAATCTTTGAACAGGCGGAGACGTTTCGGCGGAGTTTGCGGGGGTGAGTTACAGTCGCCTGCCCCCCGGCCCCACTCTCATGGGCCACCGCACAGGGCGATAGCATCCGGGAAGCGGGTGGCGTCATCCATCGCGCCGTAGGTGGCCGGCAAACCCCTCGGGAAGTTGAGGCGCGGCCTCATGGCGATGTGCAGCAAGCGCTCCAATGCACGAATGAATTTTTTACCGGTGCCATTCGCGTCCACCAGCAGAAGGCGGTAGTCACCGATCCGCTCGACGCCCTCCACATAGCCACCATAGCTTCCCTGGTCCAGGCCAATGTCCTTTATCGCCCTGCGCAAAAACGTATTCATTCCGTATCTTGGCGACATGCCGAAATGCCCCCCGATCCGGTGGGCAAAGTGGCTTGAGCTGCACATTCCCACATAGACGCAGTGCCCCTTCCCATCAAAAAACAGGTAGACGCCGTGCCGCAGGGCGGCTGTGCGCTCTCCGGCGAGCAACAGATCGAAGAGCCGCAGGTCGCGGAGCGCGATCTTCGGCGTAGCGGCAAGCACTTCGACCACCTCTCCCACCGGCAACGGCCGCAACGCGTCTATGTTCACCACGTGAGTCACTGTAAATCCTTGAGAAGGTTGCGCAGGGCGACGGCAGCGTCTCGCGCCACCCCCTCGAAATAGTCGGGCAGCGAGGTTTGAGTCTGACTGCTCGGTTCTACGCCCCGAGCATGATCGACGAGGATCAGGCTGTCGACCTGCTGTCGCAGACCTGGCAAGGCCGCCTGGGCTACCGGAATACGCTTCTCCTCGAAGGCGAACGGCATGGTGGCTATCGCTGTTACCCGCAAACCGCGCGTTCCGGCAATACGCGCCAACACGCTGGCCGCACCGCTCCCGGTGGCACCACCCAAGCCCACGACCACGGTGACAACGCCGTAGCCGGCCAACATGTCGGCGAAAGCGTGGGCTTCCTGTTCAGCGGCGGCTTCCGCCTCCATGACCGCCGTCTTCGCGGGCCGGCGCCCCAAATCCAGCCACTTCTGTGATGACGCGGCGCCGACGGAGGCGTGGGCCAGCTCCTCGCGAAAATTAACGAACAAAACATCCATATCCAATGCCGGCCCTATGTACCCGGCCATACTGCAGCCGGCTCCACCGACCCCGATCACCAGCGTCTTACCCACGCCACTCTCCCGTCTCAGACAATTCACCGGCATCGTGAACCATCCGAACGACAGGGTTTGTCGCGCATCAGCTCCGGCGTCGCCGCAGAGCGTCCACATAACCTTGCTGTTTCAGGGCTTCGTCCAGCTCCCATCGCACAACACATAGCGCAGGGTCTGCTACATACCCTCGCGAAAACTTGCCCACACCCAAGTCGAACAATGCTCCGCAGTGCGCGTAGCCCTGACGCTCCACGTACTGCTCGGTTATCCAACCGGCAATGACAGGCACGGGAATCAAGAGGATCAGGGTCAGGTACAACCCCGCCATGAATCGCTTCATGACCGGCAGCATGCGCTCGCGAGGCACAGCCCTCCGCCGCTGAATCTGCACATACAGGATCAAGCCAGGCACCAGCAAACCGCCGAGCAGTACGGCAGGCAATGTATAGTGGCTATAGTCGACGAGGACTACCGGATCACCGTGAACGAGCGGCCCGTAGATGTCGCGCACCCAGGCGTCGTAATACCAGGCTGGCGCGAAGGCGAACAGCAAGACAATGAACACGGTTGCCGCCAGGCCGGCGAGCATGAACCTCCAACGCATGCCGGACAGGAACTCCATCCTCACTACAGCCGCGGCAGATGCGCCGGACCACGATAAAACACAGGCCCCACACGGCCGCTTTTTTCCGCGGCACACAAGCGCAGGGCGCTCACTCCACCCCCAGCCGCCGCAAGAACTCCCGCACCCCCGCCACATGCCGCCGGCTGATCTCCAGCCTCTCGCCGCCGTCGCGCAGCACCGCCCACGGCCCGCCATCGCCGCGCTCCATGCCGGCCAGCCAGGCCTTGTTCACCAGGCAATTGCGATGAATCCGCAGCAAACGCCGGGGGTGCTGCTCTTCCAGCTGCTTCAACGACTGCTCGATCAGCTCTTCGCCGCCCGCATGGTGCACGGTCACGTACTTGTGCTCGGCCTGCAGGTAGCGCACCTGGTGCAGGGGCAGCAGCTCCATACCGTCACGCCGACGCACCAGGAGCGCTTCGGCTTCCTCGGTGGGCGGTTCGGGCTGTTTCAGCGCCTGCAATTGCGCCCGGTTCAGCCGCCGCGCCTTTTGCAGCGCCTCTTCCAAGCGCGCCCGGCGCACCGGCTTGACCAGATAATCCACCGCATTGGCCTCGAAGGCCTGCAGGGCGTGATCGGTGCTGGCGGTGATGAAGATCAGCGCCGGGGGCTGGGCGCTCTGGGCGAGCCGCACGGCGGCTTCCAGCCCGTCCATGCCGGGCATGCGGATGTCCATCAGCACCAGCTCCGGGGCATGTTCCGCGGCCTGTTCCAGGGCCTGGCGCCCGGTGCCGGCCTCAGCGACGACGCGGTACTGCGCGCCCAGTTCTTCGATGAGCTTGCGCAGCCGGGTCCGGGCAGGGGCTTCGTCATCGACGATCATCAGTCGCATCCGGCGCCCTCCTGTACGGGAAGTGAATGTCCAGCCGGTAGTCCGGGCCCTCACGGCTCAGCCGCAGATCCGCCGCCTCGCCAAAGGCGAGCTTCAGGCGCTCGCGAACGTTGTTCTGGGCGATGCCGAAGCCCCCGCCCGGCCCCCGGCCAGCACTGGCCGGGTTGCGGATGGTCAGGCGCAGGCCATCACCCTCGCGCGCACCATTCACCTGCACGCAGCCACCCTGCTCGCGGGGCTCCACCCCGTAGCGCACCGCATTCTCCAGCAGGGGCTGCAGGGTGAGCGGGGGCAAGAGGGCATCGTTGGGCAGGGCGGCGGTGTCCCAGGCCACCTGCAGTCGGGCGTCGAGCCGCAAGGCCTCCATGCGCAGATACCCCCGCCCCAGCTCCAGCTCCTCGGCCAGGCTCACCAGCCGCCGCCCGCGCCCCAGCGCCGCGCGGAACAGGTCCGCCAGGTCCTCCACCGCCGCCTCGGCCTTCTCCGGGGCGGCGGGGATCATGGAGGCGATGGTGTTCAGGCTGTTGAAGAGAAAATGGGGGCGGATGCGCGCCTGCAGGGCATCGATGCGGGCATCGGCCTCGCTCAGCAGGCGCAGCCGGGCCTGGTATTGAACCTGCAGATAACGCAGCAGCACGGCGGCGACGATGGCGGCAATGGCCAGCACCCGCAGCACGAACTCGGCACGGGCCGCGGCGGGCTCGCCGAGCAGCACGTGGCCAAAGCCCGCCACCAGGGCGGCGACCAACAACACCAACCCCCAAGCGGCCACGCCCGCCCGGACGTCGCCCAGGCGTTCCAGCAGCGGGCGCAGGATGCAAAGCAGGGCCGCAGAGGCCAGCGCGATCCACTGCACGAACAGGGAAAGCAGCCCCAGCGCGGTCCAGGAGAAGGCCCCCGGCTGTGCCAGCACCAGCACGAACACCAGCAACTCGCCGGTGACCACCACGGCGAACACGCTGCCGATCTGGCAGAAATTGGGCAAGAAGGTTTGCTGCTGTGCCACGTTTTCGTTGTTCTTGTGTAGTTTCCCCGCGGGCGGCATTTTATGCCGTCGCCCCAAGCCCTTATAACACGGGGGGCGGCGGGGAACAGTGATCTTGCTATACTGCCGCCCCCCACGCACCAGCCCGAGGACCGTACGCCGATGACGAAGAAATCCAGCCAGCTGTGGACCGGCCGCTTCAGCGAGGCCACCGATGCCTTTGTGCAGCAGTTCACCGCCTCGGAGCACTTCGACCGGCGGCTCTACGCCCACGATATCCGCGGCTCCCAGGCCCATGCCCGCATGCTCGCCAAGGTGGGCGTGCTCACCGAGGCCGAGCGCGACGCCATCATCGAAGGGCTGGACGCGATCCGCGCCGAGATCGAGGCGGGGGAGTTCCCCTGGGACCCGGCGCTGGAAGATGTGCACATGAATATCGAGAAGCGCCTGACCGATCGCATCGGCGAGGCGGGCAAGAAGCTGCACACCGGGCGCTCGCGCAACGACCAGGTGGCCACCGATATCCGCCTGTACCTGCGCGATGCCATCGCCGAGATTCGCCATCAGCTGATTCGCCTGCAGCGCGGCCTGGTGAGCCTGGCCGAGCGCGAGGCCGCCACCATCATGCCCGGCTTCACCCACCTGCAGGTGGCCCAGCCCATCACCTTCGGCCACCACATGCTGGCCTGGTACGAGATGCTGGTGCGCGATCAGGGTCGGCTGGAAGACTGTGCGGCGCGCATGAACGTGATGCCCCTGGGTTCGGCGGCGCTGGCCGGCACCAGCTACCCCATCGAGCGGGCGATGACCTGCGAGGAGCTGGGCTTCGACTACCCCAGCCGCAACTCGCTGGATGCGGTGAGCGACCGGGACTTCGCCATCGAGTTCTCGGCGGCGGGCGCGATCATCACCACACACCTCTCACGCATGGCCGAGGAGATGATCATCTGGGCCTCGCCGCTCACCGGCTTCATCGAGCTGCCCGATCGCTTCTGCACCGGCTCCTCGATCATGCCCCAGAAGAAGAACCCGGATGTGGCCGAGATCGTGCGCGGCAAGAGCGCGCGGATGAACGGCCACCTGATGGCCCTGCTGACCCTCATGAAGTCCCAGCCGCTGGCCTACAACCGGGACAACCAGGAAGACAAGGAGCCGCTGTTCGACGCCGTGGACACGGTGCGCGACTCCCTCACCGCTTTCGCCGACATGATCCCGAACCTCACGGTGAACCACGCCCGGCTCTACGAGACCGCCCGCGCGGGCTTTTCCACCGCCACGGATCTGGCCGATTACCTGGTGCGCCAGGGCGTGCCCTTCCGCGATGCCCACGAGATCGTCGGCCGCTCGGTGCGCTACGCCACCGAAGAGGGCAAGGATCTGGGCGAACTGGAACTGGACGAGCTGCGCCAGTTCAGCGCCAGGATCGGCGAGGACGTGTTCGAAGTGCTCACCCTGGAGGGCTCGGTGAACGCCCGCGACCATGTGGGCGGCACCGCTCCCACCCAGGTACGCGCCCAGGTGGAAGCGGCCAAGGCGCGGCTGGCGGCGCTCTGAGCGCCGCCGCAGCCCCCCTCAGACCCGCTCGAACCAGGCCCGCACGCCGGCGAAGTCGAATTCCAGCAGGCCGCTTTCCGTGCGGCCGAACCCCACGCTCTGGTGGTGATCGGCCTCGGGCTGGCGGGTGTGCAGCTCATCGCCCCGCACGCTGTAGTACAGGCTGAAGCGGTGGACCCTGCCTTCCAGCGGAATGGTATAGACCAGCTCTCCTTCCGCCAGGAACTCCATGCCGGTGCCTTCCTGCAGCTCGACACCCGGCTCCACCTCCCGCAATCGCCACTCGCCGAACAGCCAGCCCGGCACCTGCTCGGCGCTCATGCCGCACCCCCCAGCACCCGCATCAGCCAGGCCCCGATGGCCTCGGCCTCTTCCATGCACAACTGATGCCCCATGGGGTAGGCATGCCACTCCACCGGGTAGCCCTGCGCCTGCAAGGCCTCGCGGCTGCGCTCGCCCAGGCTGAAGGGCAGCACGTCATCCTGCTCGCCGTGGGCCAGGAACACCGGCAGTTCGGCGTTCGCGGGGTGGGCATCCGCCGCCAGCCGCTCGGCGAGCGGCATATAGGTGGAGAGACCCATCACGCCGGCGAGCCGCTCGGGGTGGCGCAAGGCCGCGTGCAGCACCACGGCGCCGCCCTGGGAGAAGCCGGCCAGCACGATGGCGTGGCTGGGCACGCCACGGTCCACCTCCCGGGCAATCAGGGCGCGCACCTGGGCGGTGCTCTGTTCAATGCCGGCTTCATCCACCGGCGACTTGCCGCCCAGCTCGCTGATATCGAACCAGGCACGCATGGCCATGCCGCCGTTTACCGTCACCGGGCGCACCGGCGCGTGGGGAAAGACGAAACGCACGCCCCGGGTCGCACCGTCACCCAGGGCGGGCAGCACCGGCTCGAAGTCATGGCCGTCGGCACCCAGGCCGTGCAGCCAGATCACCGACGCGCCGGCGTTCTCGGGGCCGAACTCGACCGTCTCCAGCAAAGAATCACTCATGGGACTTGGTCCTTGGCTCACGTAAGACCGGCCATTGTCACTGTATGGCGACGCTTGAAAAAGACCCCAATCGGATCGAACTGGCTTGTTTAGGGAAATCTTTCCCGAGGAAGGCAGCCCTTCCGTCGTGCTTTCAAAGCCATGGGAAAAGGAGGTCAGTCATGACCCGGCATGTAATCTTCGCCAGCGCACTGGTGCTTGCCACCGGCGGCGCCTTCGCCGCCCAGAGCGAGTGGCAAGCAGGCCCGGATAGCCCGCAACAGGTGTCCGCCCAGGAAAGCCGGGACTTCCCGGCCCCGGTGGACGACCAGATGATTCGCCAACTGCAACAGGCCCTGAGCGAGCAGGGCCAGGACCTGCAGACCGACGGCATCTGGGGCCCGGAGACTCACCAGGCGCTGCGCCAGTACCAGCAGGAACAAGGCCTGGAGCCCAGCGGCCAGATCGATAGCGAAACCCTGGCCTCGCTGAACCTGGAGAATCAGCAGAGCGCCGCCATGGAGCAGGGCCAACCGGAGCAGGATCAACAGGCGTCGGTGCAGGAGGACCAGCAACAGGCGGGCGTGAGCGAGCGAATGCAAGATGAAATGTCCGCCGCCTTCGGCGAGGGCGAGCCCGCCGAATACGCGTCTGGCGCGCCGGACGGCCCGCTGGAAGACCCGGACTCCCTGCGGGCCACCGCACCCGACAACATGGAACAGAATGTCCGGCAGAGCATGGAGCGAGCGGAAACCGAGCTGGAGGAAGGCCAGCGGGAGCTGGAACAGCAAGGCTAGCCACCATCCCTCTCTGTAGGAGCGGCTCCTGGCTGCGATTGGGCTGCACCTGCACCGCTAATCGCGGCCAGGAGCCGCGCTTCTACGGGGAATGGTGCCTGATTATCCCGCTCCATGGCGCAGGGGAGACTCCATGCCTGATCTCAACCTGGGGCTGATCGGCAATTGCAGCTTCGCCGCGCTGATCGACCGCCATGCGGTGGTCACCTGGTGCTGCCTGCCGCGGCTGGACGGCGACCCGGTGTTCTGCAGCCTGCTCAAGGGCCTTCGTCCCGGGCGCGACGGCAGCCTCGGGGTGGAGCTGCTGGATCTGGCCCGCACCGAGCAGCATTATCTGGAGAACACCGCCATCCTGATCACCACCCTGTACGACCGCCACGGCGGCGTGGTGGAGATCACCGACTTCGCCCCGCGCTTCAAGCACTACGGGCGCAATTTTCGCCCCGCCACCCTCATCCGCCGCATCCGGCCCCTGGCGGGCAGCCCGCGCATCCTCATCTGGGTACGCCCCCTGTTCGACTACGGCAGCGCCCGGCCGGTGATCACCTTCGGCAGCAACCACCTGCGCTACGTGGGCAGCAGCCAGGTACTGCGGCTGACCACCAACGCCTCGCTCACCGCCATTCACGACGAGATCCCCTTTCTGCTGGAGAGTGACCTGACCCTGCTGCTGGGGGCGGATGAAACCATCGAGCACGAACTGGACGATATGGGCCGGCGCTATCTCAACCGCACCCGGGATTACTGGGAAGAATGGGTGCGTTACCTGGCCATCCCCTTCGAATGGCAGGAGGCGGTGATCCGCGCCGCCATCACGCTGAAGCTCAACGCCTACGAGGACAGCGGCGCGATCATCGCCGCCGTCACCACCTCCATTCCCGAGGCGCCCAACTCCGGGCGCAACTGGGACTATCGCTACTGCTGGTTCCGGGATGCCTACTTCGTGATCAACGCGCTCAACCGCCTGGGCGCGACCAAGACCATGGAGGACTATCTGCGCTACATCATCAACCTGGCCGCCGGCTCCCCGGAACTGCGCCCGGTCTACCGCATCAACGGCCGGGCGGACCTGCACGAGTCCATCGTCCAGGCGCTGCCGGGCTATCGCAGCATGGGCCCGGTGCGCCGGGGCAACCAGGCCTACGAGCAGGTGCAGAACGATGTCTACGGTTCCTGCATTCTCGCCGCCGCCCACATCTTCTTCGACAAGCGCATCCTCCGCCCCGGCGACGAGGCCCTGTTCCGCCGCCTGGAGAGCATCGGCGAGCAGGCGGTGCGCAAGGCCACCGAGCCCGACGCGGGGCTGTGGGAGTTCCGCGGCAGCCTGCGGGTACACAGCTTCTCCACCCTGATGTGCTGGGCCGGTGCCAAGACCCTGGCCAAGATCGCCCACCGCCTGGGGCTGGAGGAATCCACCACCTACTGGGCACGCCACGCCGTGGAGATCTCCCGCATCCTCCAGGAGAAGGCCTGGAGCGACGAGCACCAGGCCTTCATGGCCAACTTCGGCGGCACCGACCTGGACGCCAGCCTGCTGCTGATGCCGGAGCTGGGCTTCATCCGCGCCGACGACTCGCGCTTCATCGGCACCGTGAAGGCCATCGAGAACCAGCTGCGCAAGGGGGATTTCCTGTTCCGCTACGTCCAGGAAGACGACTTCGGCTACCCGGAGAACGCCTTCACCACCTGCACCTTCTGGTACATAGACGCACTCTGCGCCATGGGCCGGCGCGACGAGGCCCGGGCGCTGTTCGAGAACCTGCTCGCCAGCCGCAACCCGCTGGGGCTGCTCTCCGAGGATCTGGACCCGAAAACCGGGGAGCTTTGGGGGAACTTCCCGCAGACCTATTGCATGGTGGGGCTGATCAACTCGGCCATGAGGCTGAGCCGGCCTTGGGAAGAAGCCTATTGATACCGGAAGGTTCGCGGCCATGGGCCGCTCCTACCGAGAAGGCGCCCCACCTTTCCCTTCACCACCCGCCCCCCGCTATACTGCCCGGCGTATTCAAACGGGGGTCCCCATGCGCACCAAGTCCATCCTCCTCCTCTCGCTGCTTCTGCTCACCGTGCTCCTCAGCGCCTGCGGCCAGAAGGGCCCGCTGTACCTGCCCGAACCCGACGAGCAGGAGCAAGGCCAATGATGGACGCCCTGACCCGCCGCGAGGACGGCCTGTACCTGGAAGACTGCCGCCTGCAGACCCTGGCCGAAGAGCATGGCACCCCCTGCTACGTCTACTCCCGCGCCGCCATCGAGAGCGCCTGGCGCGCCTTCGACCAGGCCTTCGCCGGGCAGGACCACCTGATCTGCTACGCCGTGAAGGCCAACTCCAACCTGGCGGTGCTGAACCTGCTCGCCCGGCTGGGCTCGGGCTTCGACATCGTCTCCGGCGGCGAGCTCGCCCGGGTGCTCGCCGCCGGCGGCGACCCGGCGAAAGTGGTGTTCTCCGGGGTGGGCAAGACCGCCGAGGAGATGCGCCTGGCGCTGGAGCACAACATCCTCTGCTTCAACGTGGAATCCGAACCGGAGCTGGAGCGGCTCAACGCCGTCGCCGGCGAGCTGGGCCGCATCGCCCCGGTCTCCCTGCGGGTAAACCCGGATGTGGACGCCCAGACCCACCCCTACATCTCCACCGGGCTGAAGGAGAACAAGTTCGGCATCGAGTTCGACCGCGCCGAGGCCGCCTGCCAGCGCGTGGCCGAGCTGCCGAACCTGCACCTCGCGGGCCTGGACTGCCACATCGGCTCCCAGCTCACCAGCACCCGGCCCTTCGCCGATGCGCTGGGGCGCATCCTCGCGCTGCTGGAGCGCCTGGAGGCCCAGGGCTTCTCCGTGGAGCACCTGGACATCGGCGGGGGCCTGGGCATCCGTTATCAGGATGAAACCCCGCCCGCGCCCGCCGAGTACGCCGCCGCCATCCTCGAACGTCTGGGTGACCGTCAGATCAAGCTGCTGATGGAGCCGGGCCGAGCCATCGTCGGCAACGCCGGCGTGCTGCTCACCCGGGTGGAGTATCTCAAGCACACCCCGCACAAGAACTTCTGCGTGGTAGACGCGGCCATGAACGACCTGCTGCGCCCGGCCCTGTACCAGTCCTGGCAAGGCATAGAGCCGCTGCGCCCGCGGGATGCGCCGAGCCAGCGCTACGATGTGGTCGGCCCGGTGTGCGAGACCGGCGATTTTCTCGGCAAGGACCGGGACCTGGCGGTGGAAGCGGGCGATCTGCTCGCGGTGCGCTCCTCCGGCGCCTATGGTTTCGTCATGAGCTCCAACTACAACAGCCGCCCCCGGGCCGCGGAACTGCTGGTGGATGGCGAGCGCGTGCACGTGGCCCGACGCCGGGAAACCGTGGAAGAGTTGTGGCAAGGCGAGGCGGTGTTGCCGGCCTAAGCGCCGACACACGCCCATTGCGAATGGACGGACGATGCTGATGCTGCGAACCGAATTGCTGCTGCTGGTCCCGGTCCTGCTGTTCTTCGCCTACTGGCTGTATCGCTCGCTGGCGCGTTTCGTGGGCCAGGGGGGCCGCGTGCAACTGCGCGGCCTGCTGTGGCTGGTGGTACTGATGGGCCTGATGGCCCTGGCCGTATTGCTGATGAAAAGCGAGGCGTGATGGAACTGAACTTCACCAAAATGCACGGTTTGGGCAACGACTTCGTGGTCATCGACGCCGTGCGCCAGCGCGTAAACCTGAGCACCGAGCAGATCCGCCACCTGGCCGACCGGCGCTATGGGGTCGGCGCCGACCAGATCCTGCTCGCCGAAACCAGCCAAAAGCCCGGTGCCGACTTCCGCTACCGCATCTTCAACGCCGACGGCGGCGAGGTGGAGCAGTGCGGCAACGGCGTACGCTGCCTGGGCCGCTTCCTGCGCGAGCAGGGCCTGAGCGAGAAAAGTGAACTGGTGGTGGAGACCCTGGCCGGCGATACCCGCATCCAGCTGCGCGAGGATGGCCAGGTGGCGGTGAACATGGGCCCGCCGGTGCTGAGCCCCGCCGACATCCCCTTCGAGGCAGAAGCCCGCGCCAGCCACTACCCGCTGGCGGTGGGCGGCGAGACCCACCAGATCGGTGCCGCCTCCATGGGCAACCCCCATGCCGTGCTGCGGGTGAGGGACCTGGAGAACGCCCCGGTGGCGCATCTGGGCGCGCTGATCGAATCCCACCCCCGCTTTCCTCGGCGGGTGAACGTGGGCTTCATGCAGGTAAAGCGCCGCGACCACGTGCGACTGCGGGTGTTCGAGCGCGGCGTGGGCGAGACCCGCGCCTGTGGCACCGGCGCCTGCGCCGCCGCCGTGGTCGGGCAGATACAGGGCCTGCTGGATCAGCGGGTCACCGTGGAGCTGCCCGGCGGGCCGCTGCTGATCGAATGGGCGGGCGAGGGGGAGCCTGTGTGGATGACCGGGCCGGCGGTGACGGTGTTCGAGGGGCGAATCACGCTGCCCTGAACACCGCAGTGGCCGCCGGACTCCTCTTCATGCCGACCTGGAAGCCGCGTTGTTCACGAAGCGTATCAGGGGCGGGTGATCAAGAACCGTGCGAATAACGCGCGCCCCTTCCGGGCCCTCGATTTTCAATCGTGCCCGATACGCTGGCCAGTGCGCCGCCGTCATTCTCACCCTGCTATCGCGCAGATTTACCGACAACGGCTCCTCCAAGGCGAGATGCAAGTCACTCCCTTCCAGCCGGGCAAGCAGCATGCGCTCGCCAGGCAGAAATTCAGTCAACACGGCTGTATCGGTCAACAGCCAGAAGGCGATCGACGACACGACGATTACTGAAAGGGAGGGGAGCAGCCCCGAAACATGTCTCCAAGCTACCACAGCCAGCGCGAACACGAGCACAATCGACACGTAACGAAGCAGCAGCCGCAACCAAAAGGATTGGTATGCTTCACGGGTGCCTGCACGAATAGTCAGAGTGTCATCAATGGGTGTTGGCACGACGATACAGTTCCTGTTCTATCTGTCCACGAGCCGTATCGTTCATCCAATAGAAGCCCCAAATACCGATGGTGGGCAACACTCCATAAGACGACCACAATGCATCCCGCGCTCGCAATCGTTTCAATAAATCACCAAAAGACTGAAAACTGTAGCCAAGCCCCAGATACCCTAGCCAATCGACTATCGCGGACAAGAATCGTTGTTGCTGCAACAATTCCTCAGTAGTAAGTGACCATACTCCCCAGTCGGGATTGACGATCGGCAGCAACACCTTGCTCATCAACAGGTCTTGCCTGCGTACCGGCAAGGCGCGTATACGACGAATCACGTTCTCTTTCTGCTTCCTGTCGAGGTGCCGATAAAGACAAATATCAGTCAGCAGCGCACTGGCTCTATCCGCCGTAAGACCGGATAGCCAAGCGGGAGGCACATACATCAACTGCGCCAGGAAGACAGCTTTGGCGTGCGGGCTTGCTGGCATGCGGTAGGGTAATTTCGGGCTGAACACGGGACCTCCTTGTCCGCGTTTATTGTTGGATGGCTCACTTTCCGCTGTGAGTAGCGCATGTAACTAAACACCACAGAGCGACCAAAGACCAGTCGCGCTCGGTTTCCCTTGGTTCCCCACACCCCGCATCTGCTATGCTCCCCGCCATGAAAACCGCCGGGTCACACGGCGGCAAGGCAGGGGGAAACACAGCCGATGAGCGCACAGCAGAGCAGCAAGCAGGCCGAGCCGGCCAGCCCGGAAGACACCGTCGCCGACTACCTGGCCGACAACCCGGAGTTCTTCCAGAACCGCCCCGAACTGCTGCAATCCCTCAGCATCCCCCACGAAGTGGACGGCGCGCTCTCGCTTATCGAGTACCAGGTGCGCAGCCTGCGCCGGCGCAACGAGGAGCTCCACGACAAGCTCCACGAGCTGCTGGACGTGGCCCGGGACAATGACCGGGTCTCCGAGCGCCTGCACCGCCTGACCCTGGAGCTGATGAGCGCCGACAGCCTCGACGGCGCGGTGGTGGCGCTGAAGGAAGGCCTGCGCGGCGAGTTCCAGGCCGATGTGCTGCGCCTGTGCCTGTTCGACCAGGCCGCCGCCGGCCACCCGGACCACCTGCCCGCCCAGGGCGAGCAGGCCCAACACCTGCGCAAGCTCGCCGGCCGGGGCGAGCCGGTCTGCGGCAAGCTCCCCCGGGAGCAGCTGGATTTCCTCTTCGGCGAGGCCGCGACCGCCGTGGGCTCCAGCGCCCTGATTCCGCTGCAGGACCAGGGCACCCTGGGCCTGCTCGCGGTGGGCAGCTACCAGGCCGACCGCTTCCACCGCAACCAGGGCACGGTGTTCCTGCGCCGCCTGGGCGCGCTCAGCGCCCGATCCCTGCAACTGCGGCTGCGCTGAGCGCCCCATGGAAGCCCGCGCCCGGCAAAGCGTGCAGGGCTTTCTCGCCCATCTGCGCAACGAGCGCCGGCTCTCCCCCCACACCGTCAGCAATTACCGGCGCGACCTGGAGCACCTGCTGGCCTGGTGCGAGGCACGCAGCCTTGGCCACTGGTCGACGCTGGACGCCGGCCACATCCGCCGCTACATCGCCGACGGCCACCGCGGGGGGCTGGGCGGGCGCTCGCTGGGCCGGCGCCTGTCCGCCATCCGCAGCTTCTACCGTTACCTGATCCGCGAGGGCGAGGCCGGCTTCGACCCCGCCGCCGACATCCGCCCGCCCAAGTCCCCGCGCCGCCTGCCCCGGGTGCTGGACGTGGACGAGATGAGCAGCCTGCTCGACGGGCAGCCCGCCGATGATCTGCAACTGCGCGATCAGGCGATCTTCGAGCTGGCCTACTCCAGCGGCCTGCGCCTGGCGGAACTGGCGGGTTTGGACCTGCACGATGTGGATCTGGGGGAGGGCCTGGCGCGGGTTACCGGCAAGGGCGCGAAGAGCCGCGATGTGCCGGTGGGGGGCAAGGCGATAAAAGCATTGCAGGCCTGGCTGCAGAAACGCGCTCTTTACGCCGAAGCCGAGCAGCCGGCGCTGTTCGTCACCCGCCAGGGCGCGCGGCTCTCGGCGCGCAGCATCCAGAGCCGCCTGCGCGGGCTGGCCCGCCGCCGCGGCCTGGGCCGGCAGGTGAACCCGCACATGCTCCGCCACTCCTTCGCCAGCCACGTGCTGGAATCCAGCGGTGACCTGCGCGCCGTGCAGGAACTTCTGGGGCATGCGGACATCAGCACCACCCAGATCTACACCCATCTGGACTTTCAGCATCTCGCCGAAGTCTACGACCGGGCGCATCCGCGGGCGAAGAAGAAGCCTGAGTAGCTTAAGCTCAAACTCCACAATAAGGACTCCTCATGACACGTGCCGCCTTGATCGCCATCGTCTTTTCCTTCGGCCTTGTCGCCGGATGCGCCTCCGTGCCGCCACCCAGTGGCCCCCGGCTCTCCGGTGTCGAAACGCCCTCCGATCCGAACCAGGCCGTTCTATATATCTACAGAACCGAAGCCGAATACCGCCAGAACCGTGCCCTCTTGTTTCCGGCCATATTGAACGGCCGTACCGTGGCGGAGCTCACGGAAAACGCCTATGTGTCGATGGTCGTCGAACCCGGCAAACATGTCATACACACCCGAACCGAGAAGGTCGACAAGAAGACCGAGCTGGACGTAAAGCCGGGGGACGCGCTCTTCCTGCGGGTTAGATACTACATGCGCCCATCGTTTTGTTTTTGTTCATATACCAAATTTGAACTTGTCGACGAGTCGCAAGCACGGGCTCAGCTGGCGGGGACGCGCCGGGAAATCGAACGGTTTTACGCCCACTGAACCCTGGCTTTCCTCTGGGTCAGGTGGAATCGCGGCCAAGAGCCGCCCCTACGGGAGAGCGCCCTGTAGGAGCGGCTCTTGGCCGCGAATCCCCCTTACCCCCACCCCCACCCATACAAGAACACCCCCCGCGCCCCCATCCCTGCTTGATGTACAATGCCGCCCAACATCTCTAGAGCAAGCAGGAGCCGTCTGTGGAACAGTTCCGAGGCACCACCATACTCGCCGTGCGCCGCAATGGCCGGGTCGTGATCGGCGGCGACGGCCAGGTCACCCTGGGCAACACCGTCATGAAGGGCAATGCGCGCAAGGTGCGCCGTCTGTACCGGGAACAGGTGCTGGCGGGCTTCGCCGGCGGCACCGCCGATGCCTTCACCCTGTTCGAGCGCTTCGAGGGCCAGCTGGAGAAGCAGCGCGGCAACCTCACCCGCGCCGCGGTGGAGATGGCCAAGGACTGGCGCTCGGACCGGGTGCTGCGCAAGCTCGAAGCGCTGCTGCTGGTGGCCAACCCCGAAGGCATTCTGATGATCTCCGGCAACGGCGATGTGGTGGAGCCGGAGCAGGATCTCATCGCCATCGGCTCCGGCGGCGCCTTTGCCCAGTCCGCCGCCACCGCGCTCTATGAGAACACCGAGCTGGGCGCGCGGGAGATCGTCGAGAAATCCCTCGGCATCGCCGCCGATATCTGCATCTACACCAACCGGCAGCTCACCATCGAGGAGCTCGACGCCTGAGCGCCGCGCCAACGCACACACAGGGAGTAGCCTCACCCATGTCGGAGATGACCCCGCGGGAGATCGTCCAGGAACTGGACCGCTTCATCATCGGCCAGGCCAAGGCCAAGCGCTCGGTGGCCATCGCCCTGCGCAACCGCTGGCGGCGCATGCAGGTGGACGAAGCCCTGCGCCCCGAGATCACCCCGAAGAACATCCTCATGATCGGCCCCACCGGTGTCGGCAAGACCGAGATCGCCCGGCGCCTGGCCAAGCTCGCCCGCGCCCCCTTCATCAAGGTGGAGGCGACGAAGTTCACGGAAGTGGGCTATGTGGGGCGGGATGTGGAATCCATCATCCGCGATCTGGTGGACATGTCCATCAAGCTCACCCGGGAGGAGGAGATGGCCAAGGTGCGGGTGCGCGCCGAGGACGCCGCCGAGGACCGGCTGCTGGACGCGCTGCTCCCCCGGGCCAGCAACTGGGACGAGGAATCCGCCGATTCCGGCACCCGCCAGAAGCTGCGCAAGAAGCTGCGCGAGGGGGATCTGGACGAGCGCGAGGTGGAGATCGAGATCCGCCAGGCCCCCGTGGGCGTGGACATCATGGCCCCGCCGGGCATGGAGGACATGACCAGCCAGCTGCAGAGCATGTTCCAGAACCTCTCGGGCGAGCGCACCAAGGCGCGCAAGCTGAAGGTGAAGGACGCGGTGAAGGTCCTGGTGGACGAGGAGGCCGCGCGCCTGGTCAACGAGGACGAACTCAAGTTGAAGGCCGTGCAGCGGGTGGAGCAGAACGGCATCGTCTTCCTCGACGAGATCGACAAGGTCTGCCGGCGCGGCGGCGGCGAGACCAGCGGCGGTGACGTCTCCCGCGAAGGCGTGCAGCGCGATCTGCTGCCCCTGGTGGAGGGCGCCACCGTATCCACCAAGCATGGCATGGTGCGCACCGACCACATCCTGTTCATCGCCTCCGGCGCTTTTCACCTCGCCAAGCCCTCGGACCTGATCCCCGAGCTGCAGGGCCGCCTGCCCATCCGGGTGGAGCTGGAATCGCTCTCGGTGGAGGATTTCGTGCAGATCCTCACCGCCACCAGCGCCTCCCTGGTCACCCAGTACCAGGCGCTGCTCGCCACCGAGGGCGTGGACCTGCAGTTCACCGACGAAGGTGTCGCGCGCATCGCCGAAGTGGCCTGGGAGGTGAACGAGCGCATCGAGAACATCGGCGCCCGGCGCCTGCACACGGTCATGGAGCGGCTGCTGGAGGCCATCAGCTACGAGGCCTCGGACCGGGACGGCGACGTGGTGCGGGTGGACGCGGATTACGTCGAGGAACACCTGGCGGATCTGGCCCGCAACGAGGATCTGAGCCGGTACATACTCTGATGACCGGCTGCGGGCGGTTTGTAACCACAAAGGCACAGAGGGTTCACGGAGGAAGACTCTTTCCTGCTCCGTGCAACTCCGTGCTCTCTGAGCCTCTGTGCCTCTGTGGTTGACATCATGCTTTCGGAGCGCCCCATGACACCGACGGACATAAAACTGCACCGCCGCTCGCGCATCCTGGAGGTGCTCTTCGACAACGGCGATCATTTCAGGCTGCCCTGCGAGTACCTGCGGGTCTATTCGCCTTCCGCCGAGGTCAAGGGCCACGGCCCGGGGCAGGAGACGCTGCAGGTCGGCAAGGAAACGGTCAACATCGACGCCATCGAACCGGTGGGCCATTACGCGGTGAAGCTCGTCTTCGACGACGGTCATGACAGCGGCCTATACTCCTGGCGCTATCTGCACGAACTGGGCACCCACCAGGACGACTGGTGGGCGGATTATCTGCAACGACTGGCGCGGGCCGGGCACAGCCGCCGCGAGCCGGGGGAGCACTGAACATGGCCGAGGAGCCGACGACACACTTCGGGTATCAGCAGGTCCCCGTGGGCGAGAAGGCCGCCCGCGTCGGGCAGGTGTTCCGCTCGGTGGCCGGCAAGTACGACCTGATGAACGACCTGATGTCCCTGGGCCTGCACCGGCTGTGGAAGGACCAGGCGATCCGCCAGCTCAATCTGCGCCCGGGCATGCGGGTGCTGGACCTGGCGTCCGGCACCGGCGACCTGGCCGAGAAGATGCTGCGCCGGGTGGGCGAGGGCGGCCAGGTGGTGATGTCCGACATCAACGAGGCCATGCTCGACCAGGGCCGCCGGCGCATGATCGACCGCGGCCGGGTGGGCAACGTGGAGTACGTGCTCGCCAACGCCGAGGACCTGCCCCTGCCCAGCGCCCACTTCGACCGGGTCACCATCGGCTTCGGGCTGCGCAACGTCACCGACAAGCTCAAAGCCCTGAAGGAGATGCGTCGGGTGCTGAAACCCGGCGGCATGGCCCTGGTGCTGGAATTCTCCCAGCTCTACGCCAAGCCCCTGCAACCGGTCTACGACCTGTACTCCTTCCAGATCCTGCCGCGTCTCGGGCAGCTGATCGCGAGCGACGCGGAAAGCTACCGGTATCTGGCCGAGAGCATCCGCATGCACCCGGACCAGGAGAGCTTGAAGCAGATGATGGTCGAGGCCGGCTTCGAGGATTGCGACTACACCAATATGAGCGGCGGCATCGTCGCCTGTCATCGTGGCTATACCTATTGAAGCGTTGCTGAAGAGCGGGTTGTGGCCCCTGGAGCAGGCGCTCAACCGCCTGCTCGGCCTGGACCCGGAGACCGAGGCCCGGCTGCGCCCGTTGGCCGGCCGCCACCTGCAGGTGGAACTGGAAGGCGCGCCGCAGCCGCTGCAGGTGCATTTCAGCCCCCAGGGCCTCAGCCTGCTGCCCGGTGCCGCCGAGCGGCCCGAGGCCACCCTGCGCAGCAGCCCGGGGGCGCTGATCGGCCTGGCCCTGCGCCGGGGCGAGCTGCGCTCGGGAGATCTGAGCTTCCAGGGCGATGTGGGCCTGGTGCAAGGCGTGCAAAAGCTCTTCGGCGAGCTGGACATTGACTGGGAGGAGCAGCTTGCGGGGCTCACCGGCGATGTGCTCGCTCACCAGATCGGCCGCGGCGTTCGCGAGGGTTTCGCCTGGCTTGCCCGCAGCCGGGCTAGCCTGACGCAGAGCCTGGGCGAATATCTGAGCGAGGAGGCCCGCTACACGCCACCGCGCCTGGAGCTGGAAGGTTTTTATGCCGACGTGGACCGGCTGCGGGAGGGCGCCGACCGGCTGGCCGCGCGGCTTGTGCGGCTGGAGCGACGGCGGGGCGCGGAGTAGCCCATGAAACGTTTGCGCCTCGCCCTGCGGCTGACCCGCATCAATGTCATTCTGCTGAAACACGGCCTGGACGAGCTGATCCTGGCCCTGCCCTTTTTCCGCCCACTGCGCTTTCTGGTGATCTTCATGCCCTGGCGCTGGGTGCCGCGAGCGCTGCCCGCCCGGGGCGTGCGGATACGCCGCAGCCTTGAGGAACTGGGGCCTATCTACGTGAAGTTCGGGCAAATCCTTTCAACAAGAAGGGATCTTCTGCCACCGGACCTGATCGACGAGCTCGCCAAACTGCAGGACCGGGTGCCGCCCTTCCCCGGCGATCAGGCCCGGCGCATCGTCGAGCGCAGCCTGGGCGAGTCGGTCACCGAGCTGTTCGCCAAGTTCGATGAGACCCCCATGGCCTCGGCCTCCATCGCCCAGGTCCACGCGGCGCGGTTGCGCGACGGGCGCGAGGTGGTGGTGAAGGTGGTGCGCCCGGGCATCAAGCGGCGCATCCAGCGCGATATGGAGCTGCTCTATTTCTTCGCCGAGCTGATCCATCGCTACGTGCCCGAGGCCCGGCGCCTGCGCCCGCTGGAGGTGGTGGCGGAGTTCGACAAGAACCTGGACGACGAACTGGACCTGATGCGCGAGGCGGCCAACGCCTCCCAGCTGCGGCGCAACTTCACCGGCTCCGAGCTGCTCTATATTCCCGAGGTGGAATGGCCCCTGACCCGCCGCGAGGTGATGGTCATGGAGCGCATCTACGGCGTGCCGGTGAGCGACACCGAGCACCTCACCGCGCTGGGCACCGATATGCAGAAGCTCGCCGAGCGGGGCGTGGAGATCTTCTTCACCCAGGTCTTCCGCGACAGCTTCTTCCACGCCGACATGCACCCGGGCAATATCTTCGTCAACGCCGAGCACCCCGAGGAGCCCCGCTACATCGCCGTGGACTTCGGCATCGTCGGCAGCCTGAACCCCTCGGATCATCGCTATCTCGCCGAGAACTTCCTCGCCTTCTTCCGCCGGGATTATCGCCGGGTGGCGGAGCTGCACGTGGAATCCGGCTGGGTACCGGCCGATACCCGGATCGAGGAATTCGAGGCGGCCATGCGCACCGTCTGCGAGCCCATCTTCGAGCGCCCCCTGAAGGACATCTCCTTCGGCGCGCTGCTGCTGCGCCTGTTCCAGACCGGGCGGCGGTTCAACATGGAAGTGCAACCGCAGCTGGTGCTGCTGCAAAAGACCCTGCTCAACATCGAAGGCCTGGGGCGCCAGCTCTACCCGGAGCTGGATCTGTGGCGCACCGCCAAGCCCTACATGGAGCGCTGGATGCGCGAGCAGGTGGGGCCGCGGGCCTTCCTGCGGAAATTGCGCGAACAGGCGCCCACCTGGAGCGAGCGCCTGCCGGACCTGCCCGAGCGCCTGATCCGCGCCCTGGACGATGTGAGCGAGATGCGCGCGGCCCTCAGCCGCCAAAGCGAGGAACTGGAAGGCCTGCGCCAGGAACAGGCCCGCACCGGCGCACGGCTGCTCGCCGCCGGCGCCGGCAGTGGGCTGCTGGGGGGTGGGGTGCTGGTGCTCGCCCTGCAACCCGGAGCCTGGTTCAGCCTGGCCGGGGTGCCGGTGCTGGGCTGGGCGAGCGTGGTGATCGGGGCGGGGCTGTTGTTGTCGGGAAGGTGGCGCTGAGGGGATTCGCGATGCCGCGGCGCTGCAGCGCGGCTACGCAGAGCTTGGCGCCAGCCGCAAAGTGGGCGCCGGGCTCCGCGTAGCCCGGGTGTAGCCGCAGGCGAGAAGCCGGGATTCCCCAATCCACCAAGGCCCGGCCGCCCTCAACGTCCGCCCACTACCCGCACACCCGCGCCACGCCGCCGCTCGATCATCTCCCGCACCGATATGAGCCGCACCCCGTAGCGGGCCTCCAGCTCCGGCAGCACCTCTTCGAGCACGTCCAGGGTTGCCGGGTACGGATGCCCTATTCCCACGGCGCTGCCATACCGCCGGGCCCGGGCCACCAGCTGCTCGAAGGCCGCCCGTATTCGCGCACGGTCCCGATAATGGTCCAGGAAAACATCCCGCTCCAGGCTGGGCAGCTCCATCTCGCGGGCCAGGCGCAGGGCCACCGACTGCTGGCTGGTGCGGCTGTCCACGAAGAACAGACCGCCCCGATAGCGCAGCTCCTCCATCAGCCAGGCCATGTAGCCCGGGTGGCGGGTGAGCAGGCTGCCCATGTGGTTGTTCACGCCGCTCACATGGGGCAGGGCGGCGAGATTGCCCCGCAGCACCCGCAGGAACTCGCTCCGTTCCATGTCCATGGTGACGCCGCCCGGGCCCAGCCGGTTGCCGCGGGTAGCCTGCATCGGCTGGTGCAGCATCACTTCCTTGCCCAAGCGGTGCGCCTGACGGGCCAGCCTTGCGGCATGGGGGGTGTGGGGGAGAAAGGCACAGGCCACGGGGCCGGGCAGGGCGACGCTGCGCGCACCCTCCACGGGGCGATCCCCCACGTCGTCGATGATGAGGCTGATCACCGGCCGCGCGGCGGCGGGCAGGGCGGTGAGCAATATCAGCCACAAAGAAAACGCGCCCCGCAGGGCGCGTCTCGGTTTCTTCTCGTTGGCGCCTGGCGCCATGGGCAGTCCTTCTTGTTAGCGTCGCGCCGCCATGATGTTCAGCCCCTTGAGCAGGTTCACGGCTTCGGTCAGAGCATAGTCCAGATCCTTCTGCGCCGCACCCGCCTGGCGCTCGGCGCTCTCGTGGGCCTTGCCGGCGTCGGGGTTGCTCAGATGCCCGCGCAGGTCCGCCTCCCGCAGGCGGTTGACCGCCGGCACCTCGGCGCGGCTCAGCTTGTAGTCGCTGAGCTTGATGTCCGGGGTGATGCCCTCGGCCTGGATGGAGCGGCCCTTGGGCGTGTAGTACCGCGCGGTGGTCATCTTCATGGCGGTGCCGCCGGCCAGGGGCAGGATGGTCTGCACCGAGCCCTTGCCGAAGGTCTGCGCCCCCATGATCACGGCCCGACCGTGATCCTGCAGGGCACCGGCGACGATCTCGGAGGCCGACGCGGAGCCCGCGTTCACCAGCACCACCATGGGCGCGCCGTCCAGCAGATCACCGCGGGTGGCCTTGTAGTTCTCGCCGTCCTCGCGCCCACGGGTGGCGACGATATCGCCGTCCTCCAGGAAGGTGTCGGCCACCTGCACGGAGGCGCGCAGCACGCCGCCGGGGTTGTTGCGCAGGTCCAGCACCAGACCCTTCAGGCTGCCGCCGGCCTCCTTGCGCAGCGCCTTCACCGCGTTCCGGGTCTGCTCGCCGGTGCGACTCTGGAAGTTGCTGATGCGCACATAGCCGTAGTCGTCTTCGAGCAGGCGGGATTTGACGCTCTCCACCTTGATCACCGCGCGGGTGAGCTCGAAGCTCAGCGGGCCCTCTTCGCCGTCGCGGATCACGGTCAGGCGAATGCTGCTGCCCGGCTCACCGCGCATCAGCGCCACCGCGTCACTGAGCGTCATGCCCTTGACCGGCTCGTTGCCCAGCCGCGTGATCAGGTCCCCGGGGCGCAGGCCGGCGCGGCTCGCCGGCGTGTCGTCGATGGGGCTGACCACCCGGACGAAGCCGTTCTCCATGCTGACTTCGATACCCAGGCCGCCGAACTCGCCGCGGGTGCTCACGCGCATGTCCTGGTACTGCTCCTCGTCCATATAGGCCGAGTGCGGGTCCAGGCCCTGGAGCATGCCGCGCACCGCGTGCTCCAGCAGGGTCTTGTCGTCCACGCCTTCCACGTAATCACGCTTGATGCGGGAGTAGACCTCGGTGAAAGCGCGCAGCTCGTCCAGGGGGATCTCGGCGCGGGCCTGTTGCATATCCGCCCAGCTCGGCGCGGACAGCGTCCCCAGCGCCAGCACGGCGCCGCTTGCGAGGCTGATGAGCGTCTTCCGGATCGTCATAGTCGTTCAACTCCCGGTCATCGTACGCCGCGCTTCCCGCGCGCCACCGACGGCCTCCTTGGTATAGGCGATGCGCGGCGACTCCCTGGCCGCGCCTTCATCCGCGTTGGTCCTTCGCTCGCAGCCAGCGCTGCGGATCCACCGGCTTGCCGGCGGCACGAATCTCGAAATACAGCCCGGGCTTGTCGCGCCCACCGCTGCTGCCCACCCGGGCCAGCAACTCGCCGGCCTCCACCCAGTCACCCGCCTCTTTGTAGAGTGATTGGTTATGGCCGTAGAGGCTCATATAGCCCTCGCCGTGGTCAACGATCAACAGCAGGCCAAAACCTCGCAGCCAATCGCTGTAAACCACCCGGCCGTGGGAGACGGCGCGTACCTCCGCGCCGGACTCCGCGCCGATCAGCACACCGCTCCAGCGCATGTCGCCCAGGCCGCGAGCCTGCCCGTAGCGGGCGGTGAGCCGACCCTTCGCAGGCCAGGGCAGTGTGCCCCGTGTCTGGGGGAACGGTTTGCGATCCAGTGCGCTTTCCGGGATATCCGCCAGAGCCCGATTCAACTCTTGGAGCAGTTTTGTGAGCTCCTGCTCGTCGACCTTCAGTGCCGCCAACTCGCCGCCACGACTTTCCAGCTCCCGGCCGATGCGCGCCAGCAACGCCTGGCGCTCGGTGCGGGCAGCCTGCAAGCGCTCGTGCTCGGCGCGTCGCGCCCGCGCCAGGCCGTCCAACTCGGCCAGCGCCTGATCCAGCTCCTCCCGGGTGCGGGCCAGGGCCTGCAGCGCCTCGGTGACTTCCGCAATGCGCGCCGCCCGCGCCCGGTTGAAGTAATCGTAGTAAACCAGCAGGCGCTGAAACTGTGACGGATCCTGCTGATTGAGCAATAATTTCAGGTATTCCTGGCGTCCGCCAGCGTAGGCCTCGCGCAGAGCCCGGGCCAGATAGGCCCGTTGCTCGCTCAGCAGCTCGCTTTGGCGGCCCTGTTCGGCCCGCAGCCGGCTCACCCGGGCGTCGACCTGCTGCCGGCGCCCGGCGATCTCCCGCAGAGCCGCGGCGGCGCGCCCCAGGCGGCGCTCCAGGCGGCCCAATTCCGTTTGGGCGGCATCCCGGCGCTGCTGGGCTCGGCGCATGTCTTCCCGCACCTGGGTGATGCGCTCGCGCAGTTCCCGCAGCTCGGCTTCCCGCTCGCGGTATTCCTGAGCCGGGGCGCCGAAGGCGGCCAGCGCCAGCAGCAGCGGAGCCAGACGTAAGAATCCCATGGGCTGGTGTTCGGTTTCCTTGGCTTGGGTTGCTGCTATCATGACCGGCTTTCGGGGCCGGCACGCTCTATATCAGAGGCAGCGAAACAGTATGGATCAGCTCGTTCAATTTATCAGTGATCAGTGGTTGCTGGTCACCGCCTTCGTCATGGTGCTGGTGGCGGTCATCGCCTACGAGATCCGCCAAGGCGCGGGCGGCGGCAAGCGGCTGGATGCCTCCGCCGCCACGCAGCTCTATAACCGCGATCAGGCTCAATTCGTGGACCTGCGGGGCGACCAGGAGTTCCGTGCCGGCCACCTGCCCGGCGCCCTGCATCTGCCCGCCAACGCCACCGACGAGCGACTCAAGCGGGTGAAGAAGGCGCGCGCCGTGATCGTCTATGACGAGAACGGCCTGCAGCTCAACAAGGGCCTGCAACGGCTGAAGAGCGCCGGTATCGAGAACGTCTACGGCCTGCGCGGGGGCATTGCCGCCTGGCGCACCGCCGGCTATCCCATCGAAAAGAAGTAAAGGAGCACAGACCCCATGGCCGAGAACCAACCCCAAGCGGGCGGGCAGGAACAGCAGGCGCCCCAGCAGAACTTCAACATCGTCAAGCTCTATCTCAAGGACTGCTCCTTCGAGGCGCCCAATACGCCCGACATCTTCCAGCAGGACTGGCAGCCCCAGGTGAACGTGGATCTGAACACCTCCGCCAGGTCGGTGGCCGAGAAAACCTACGAGGTCGTGGTCTCGGTGACGGTTACCGCGAAGATGGGCGAGAAGACCGCCTTCCTGGTGGAAGTGCAGCAGGCGGGCATCTTCCAGCTCGAGGGTTTCGACCAGCAGACCCTGCACGGCCTGCTGGGCGCCTACACGCCGGGCATCCTCTTCCCCTACGCCCGTGAGGCGGTCTCCGATCTGGTGGGCAAGGGCGGCTTCCCGCAGTTGCAGCTCAACCCGGTGAACTTCGACGCCCTCTACGCCAAGCGCATGGCCGAGAAGCAGGCGGCCGAGGGCGCCGGCGAGGGCAGCACCCACTGATGGGCGAGCTGGCGGTACTGGGAGCGGGCTCCTGGGGCACGGCGCTGGCCCTGGTGCTGGCCCGCAACGGCATTCGGGTGCGGCTCTGGGCCCACCGTCCGGCGCAGGCCGCGGCGCTGGCCCGCGACGGCGAAAACCGCCGCTACCTGCCCGGAACCGCCTTCCCCGACACCCTCGGTGTCACCGACGACCTGGCCGCGGCGGTGGCGGGGCTGCGGGATATCCTGCTGGTGGTGCCCAGCCACGCCTTTCGCGCCACCCTGCGCGCCCTGCGCCCGCATTTGAGCGCGGATTGCCGCATCGCCTGGGCCACCAAGGGCCTGGATGCGGAATCCGGCGGGCTGCTGCACCAGGTGGTGGCGCAGGAGCTCAGCCCGGTGCCGCCCATGGCGGTGCTCTCGGGCCCGAGCTTCGCCCGGGAGGTGGCCGCCGGGCTGCCCACCGCGGTGACCATCGCCGCCGATCAGCCGGACTTCGCGCGGGACTTGGCCCGCGCCTTCCACAGCGAGGATTTCCGCCCCTACACCAGCACCGATCTGGCCGGGGTGGAGTTGGGCGGGGCGGTGAAGAACGTACTCGCCATCGCCACCGGGGTCTCCGACGGCCTGGGCTTCGGCGCCAACAGCCGGGCGGCGCTGATCACCCGGGGTCTGGCGGAGGTGAGTCGGCTGGCGGCGCATTTCCAGGCCGAGACCCACACCCTCATGGGGCTTTCCGGCATGGGCGATCTGATCCTCACCTGCACCGATGACCAGTCCCGCAACCGTCGCTTCGGCCTGGCGCTGGGGCGGGGCGAGAGCATCGAAGAGGCGCTGGAGGCCATCGGCCAGACGGTGGAGGGGCTGCGCACCGCGGATGAAGTGCGGCAGTTGGCCGCCCACACCGGGGTGGAGATGCCCATCTGCCACGCCACCTGGCGATTGTTGCGCGGTGAATTGGGCCCGCGGGAAGCGGTGCACGCCCTGATGGAGCGGAAGATCAAGCCGGAGTTCTAAGACCGCGGCCATGAGCCGCGCTTACACTTGGGCGCCCTCGAAGCCGTTCTGGCGCCAGGCCTCATAGACCACGGCGGTCACGGCATTGGCCAGGTTCAGGCTGCGGCTCTCCGGGCGCATGGGCAGGCGCAGGATCCGAGCGGGCTCCAGGGTATCCAGGATAGCCGAGGGCAAGCCACGGGTTTCCGGGCCGAACAACAGGGCATCGCCTGGCCGAAAATCCGCCTGGTAGACACTGCCCGCCCCCCGCGTGGACAGCGCCCAGAGCCGCCGGGGCGTCGCCGCGGCAACGAAGCCATCCAGATCCGCATGTTCCCGCACCTCGGCCCACTCGTGATAATCCAGCCCCGCGCGGCGCAGCAGGCGGTCATCCATGTGAAAGCCCAGCGGGCGAATCAGGTGCAGTCGGCAACCGCTGTTGGCGCACAAGCGGATGATATTGCCCGTATTCGGCGGGATCTCCGGCTCCAGCAACACGACATGGAACATCAGACGCTCAGCCTCAATTCCTTGATCTTGCGGGTAAGGGTGTTGCGGCCCCAGCCGAGCAGGCGGGCGGCCTCCTGACGCCGCCCGCCGGTGCGGCGCAGGGCGGTCTCGATCAGGATCCGCTCCAGCCGGGGCACGGCCTCGCTGAGCACCCCTTCGCCGCCGCCGGCCAGCGAGCGTTCGGCCCAGCTGGCGAGCGCCCGCTCCCAGTGCTCGCCATCCCCCACCGCCTGCGCCTCGTCATCACGCAGCTCCGAAGGCAGGTCCTCCGGGTGAATCTCCTGACCGCTCGCCATCACCGTGAGCCAGCGGCAGCTGTTCTCCAGCTGCCGCACATTGCCCGGCCAGGCGTAGGCGCTGAGGTGGCCTTCGGTCTCCGGCCGCAGGCTCTTGGGCTCGACACCCAGTTCCCCGGCGGCCCGGGCGAGGAAGAAACGTGCCAGCTGCGGGATGTCCTCGCGCCGCTCGCGCAGGGCGGGCAGCTGAATGCGGATCACGTTCAGGCGGTGGAACAGGTCCTCGCGAAAGCCCCCTTCCGCCACCCGCCGCTCCAGATTCTGATGGGTGGCGGCGACGATGCGCACATCCACCTTCAGGGAGGTGAGCCCGCCGACTCGGTAAAACTCCCCATCGGCCAGCACCCGAAGCAGGCGTGTCTGTAGCTCGGCGGGCATATCGCCGATTTCATCCAGAAAAAGGGTGCCGCCATCGGCCTGCTCGAAGCGACCCTGTCGAGTGGCGGTGGCACCGGTGAAGGCACCCTTTTCGTGGCCGAACAGCTCGGATTCCATCAGGTCTCGCGGAATCGCCGCCATGTTCAACGCGATGAAGGGCCGGTCCCGGCGCGGGCTGTGCCGATGCAGGGCGCGAGCCACCAATTCCTTGCCGGTGCCCGATTCGCCGTTGATCAACACATTGATGTGAGAGGAGGCGAGCCGCCCTATGGCGCGGAACACCTGCTGCATGGCCGGTGCCTCGCCGATGATCTCGGGCAGCGGCTCGGGCTCGGCGGGGGCTGTGCTGCTTCCCTTGCGGGTCTGCAGGGCGCGGCGCACCAGTTCCACGGCCTCGTCCAGGTCGAAGGGCTTGGGCAGGTAGTCGAAGGCGCCGCCCTGGTAGGCGGAGACCGCCGACTCCAGGTCCGAATGGGCGGTCATGATGATCACCGGCAGGCGCGGCCAGCGCTCGGCCACCTCGCTCAACAGGCCCATGCCGCTCAGCCCCGGCATGCGCACATCGCTGAGCAGCACGGCGGGCTGCTCCCGGGCGAGGGCGGTGAGCACCGTATCGGCCCGCTCGAAGCTGCGCACCGCAAAGCCCGCCTGCGCCAGGGCGCGCTCCAGCACCCAGCGGATGGAGCTATCGTCGTCGACGATCCAGACACCGGCCTCGATCATGGGTAATCCTCCAGCGGCAGCCACAGGGTGAAAACGGTGTGACCGGGCTCACTGGCACACTCGATCAGGCCCCCGTGCTGATTCACCAGGGTCTGGGAGATGGACAGCCCCAGCCCGGAACCCTGGGCACGGGTGGTGACCATGGGGTAGAAGATCTGATCCTGCAGCGGGGCGGGAATGCCCGGGCCGCTATCGATGATGTCGATGCGCGCCACCAGCTTGTGGGTGGTCTGATCGATGGTGAACTGGCGCTGGGTGCGGGTGCGCAGAACGATGCGCCCCTGCTCGCCCACCGCCTCCAGGCCGTTGCGCACCACGTTGAGCACCGCCTGGATGAGCTGGTCCGCCGCACCCCGGAAAGGCGGGATGCTGGGGTCGTAATCGCGCACGATCGCCACCTCGGGCGGCGCTTCGGCCCGCACCAGCTGGCGCACCCGTTCCAGCACCTCGTGGATGTTCACCATGCCCTGCTGGGGCGGCTGATGCGGGCCCAGCAGCCCATCCACCAGGGTCTGCAGACGATCCGCCTCGTGGATGATGACCTGGGTGTACTCCCGCAACCCGGCCTCGGGCAGCTCGCGCTCCAGCAACTGCGCCGCGCCCCGCAGGCCGCCCAAGGGGTTCTTGATCTCATGGGCCAGGCCCCGGATCAGCTCTCGGGTGGCCTTGTTCTGGGCAATGAGCTGATACTCGCGGCTGATGCGCAGATGCCGATCCAGCTGGCTGAGTTCCAGCAGGGCGTGCCCGCCGGCCAAGGGCGTGATGGTGCAGTCCACCGTCATGAGCTGGCCGTTGATCAGCAGGCGGCGCTCGCGCTCGGTGTAAGCCGCGCCGGTTTCCAATGCCTGGCGCAGCGCCTCGCCCAGGCCATCGGCGCCGGGGGCGAGCTGCTCCAGAGACTGGCCGGCGGCCTGGCGCGCGCTGGTGGCGAAGAGGATCTCGGCGGCGGGATTCATGTACCCCAGCCGGCCTTGCTCATCGAGCAGCGCCACGGCGGTGCTCAGATGCTCCTGGATATTGGGTGTGGCGCGTCGTTCGGCATTCATGGGGAATCTCGATGCAATAAGCGCACCAGCGGCGCATGGCGGCGGAGAACGCGCCACGGCGGGCGTTGGGCGGCGCGCTCAGGTGCCCAGTATAGAGAAGAGCGGTGGCGAGGCGCACCAATTTGGTGCATAAACGCGTTGCAGGCGCGGCGGGTGTCCGCGATAACACGATGGGCAGTCGGCTTCGGAGCCGCTAGCGCTCGGTGGAAAAGCGGCGAAATCGCGGCCATGAGCCGCCTCTACCGGCTACCGGGGCGTCGGCGGCTCGGCGATCATTGCAGGGGGGATCGCCCGCCCATGGGCGCGGGCGGCCGCGGTGCGCCGCCCCCGGGGGCAGGCGCGCCGGGCAGGGGGTTCGGGGCCTGGTTGTCGGCCCCGTCTCGATCTTCACCGGCCACGCTGGGCTTGTGGTAGTGGAAGCTCACGGTAGCGCTGCGGGCAAGGGTCTGCCCCTGCCCGTCCAGCACCACGGCGGCCAGGCTGTGGCTGCCCCGCTCCACGCCGGTGAGCTGGGCGGAGGGCGTGGCCACCGGCTGGCCGAAGGCGGCGCCATCGAGCAGGAACTGCACCCGGTGGCCGGGGCGCAAGCCCGGCTCCAGGGCGAGCTGCACCGGAATGGTGTTGGTGGTGTTGCGGAAGGTTTCGTCCGCGGCGGGCCGAGTGATGGCCACCCGGGCGTAGGGGGCTACGTCGGACTGCGCGGCGTCCCTGGGAGCGGCACGGCGGCCGGACGGCGCGGCCGACGGGCGCTGGCCCTCGAACTCGTTGGGCGGGCGCCGGGTCAGATCCAGGCGCTGGGCGCCCTCCACCGGCCGATCGCTGTAGTGGATGCGGCCCTGGGCATCGCGCCATTTGTAGACCTCGGCCTGGGCGAGCAGGGGCAGCAGCAGGATGAGCAAGAAGATACGCATACCGCAAAGATAGGGCATGGCGCGGGGTGCGGCAATGCGGCACGAAAAACCCCCGCCGGGGCGGGGGTGGGTGACGGTGCCGGGCCCGGAAGACACTGCGCGTTTCCCTTGGGCCGCGCTGGCGGGCGAAGGGAATCGATCCGTGTCTTCCGGGTGCCTCAGCAGCTGTAGTACATATCGAATTCCACCGGGTGCGTGGTCATGCGCAGGCGCTGGACTTCGTCCATCTTCAGCGCAATGTAGGCGTCGATGGCGTCATCGGTGAACACGCCGCCGGCGGTGAGGAACTCGCGGTCCGCGTCCAGCGCCTGCAGCGCCTCTTCCAGGGAGAAGGCCACCTTGGGAATGTCCTTCTCCTCTTCCGGCGGCAGGTCGTAGAGATCCTTGTCCATGGCATCGCCCGGGTGGATCTTGTTCTGGATGCCGTCCAGCCCCGCCATCAGCAAGGCGGCGAAGGCCAGATACGGGTTGGCGGTGGAGTCCGGGAAACGCACCTCGACACGCCGCGCCTTGGGGTTGGTGACGTAGGGGATGCGGATGGACGCGGAGCGGTTGCGGGCGGAGTAGGCCAGCAGCACCGGCGCCTCGAAGCCCGGCACCAGACGCTTGTAGCTGTTGGTGGAGGCGTTGCAGAAGGCGTTGATGGCCTTGGCGTGCTTGATCACACCACCGATGTAGTACAGCGCCATTTCGGACAGGCCCCCGTACTCATTGCCGGCGAACAGCGCCTTGCCGTCCTGGCCGATGGACATGTGCACGTGCATGCCGCTGCCGTTGTCACCCACCAGGGGCTTGGGCATGAAGGTGACGGTCTTGCCGTAGGCGTGGGCCACGTTGTGCACGGCGTACTTGAGGTTCTGCACCTCGTCGGCCTTCAGCACCAGGGTGTTGGCGCCCACGCCGATCTCGCACTGCCCGGCGGTGGCCACTTCATGGTGATGCACTTCCACGGTCTGGCCCATGGCTTCCAGCGCTTCGCACATGGCGCCGCGCAGATCATGCAGGGAGTCCACCGGGGGCACGGGGAAATAGCCACCCTTCACGCCCGGACGATGGCCCATGTTGCCGTCGGCGTAGACCCGCTCGGAGTTCCAGCCGGCTTCTTCGGAGTCGATCTTGCAGAAGCTGCCGCTCATGTCGGAGCCCCAGCGCACATCGTCGAACACGAAGAACTCGTTCTCCGGACCGAACAGGGCGCGATCGCCCACGCCGGTGGACTGCAGGTAGGCCTCGGCGCGACGCGCGATGGAGCGCGGATCACGCTCGTAGCCCTGCATGGTGGTCGGCTCGATGATGTCGCAGATGATGTTCAGCGTGGGCTCGTCGAAAAAGGGGTCGAGCACCGCGGTGGCCGCGTCGGGCAGCAGGATCATGTCGGACTCGTTGATGCCCTTCCAGCCGGAGATGGAGGAGCCGTCGAACATCTTGCCCGACTCGAAGAACTCCTCGTCCACCTCGCTGGCGGGAATGGTCACGTGCTGCATCTTGCCCTTGGTATCGGTGAACCGCATGTCCACGTACCGGATGCCTTCGTCCTGGATCTGTTTGATGACGTCTGCTGCTGTGCGAGACATTGCTCGACCTCCACTGGGGATAAAGCGATAAATTTCACGGGCTGAAGAAGCAGAAACCGTGCCAAGGCAGGCGCATCAGAAAAAACGGGCCTTTATGGTGCATGGGGCAGGCGCGCCGGGCAGACAATGCACCACGAAGAGGCAAGGGCGGCCAAAAACGCACCATTAAGGTGCAACCGCCTAGTCATCCAACTCCAGTCGTACCCGCCGAATGTCCCCCTGGCCCGGTTCGATCAGCAGCCGACAGTGGTGGCGGCCCGCCCAGTCCTCCAGCCCCGGCAGGGAATCCGGGTCGTCCAGCTCCAGCAGCAGGCTGTCCCCGGCGCAGAGCTGGCGGGCATAGGTTTCGGTGTGCAACAACGGTTCCGGTGCTCGCTGGCCGCGCAGGTCCAGATAATACTCGTGACTCATCCCGCCTCTCCGGGTCATCGGCTGTCGATCGCCCAGATATAGCCCATCCCGGGCCCAGGGGCAAAGCCGCCCCCTACATAGGGAGGCCGGGGACGGCTATACTCGCGGGCTCGGTTTTCGGCCAAAGCGCCGATGCACGCTCATAGGGGGTTTTCTTGGACACAGCCACGGGCACGGGAAGCGTGATGAGCTTCCAGCAACTCATACTGGCCCTGCAGGCGTACTGGGCCGAGCAGGGCTGCGTGATCCTGCAACCGCTGGACATGGAAGTGGGGGCGGGCACTTTCCACCCGGCCACCTTCCTGCGCGCCATCGGCCCGGAGCCCTGGAGCGCGGCCTATGTGCAGCCCTCCCGCCGCCCCACCGACGGGCGTTACGGCGAGAACCCCAACCGCGGTCAGCATTACTACCAGTTCCAGGTGGTGCTCAAGCCCTCGCCGCTGAATATCCAGGAGCTGTACCTGGATTCCCTGCGCCGGCTGGGCTTCGACCCGCTGGTGCATGACATCCGCTTCGTGGAAGACAACTGGGAATCCCCCACCCTGGGTGCCTGGGGCCTGGGCTGGGAGGTGTGGCTGAACGGCATGGAAGTCACCCAGTTCACCTATTTTCAGCAGGTCGGGGGGCTGGATTGCCAGCCGGTGATGGGCGAGATCACCTATGGCCTGGAGCGCCTGGCCATGTATCTGCAGGGCAAGGAGAGCATCTTCGACCTGATCTGGACCGAGGGCCCCGAGGGCGTGGTCACCTACGGCGATGTGTTCAAGCAGAACGAAGTGGAGATGTCGGCCTACAACTTCGAGCACGCCGACACCGAGGCCCTGTTCGGCTGGTTCGACACCTGTGAGCGCGAGAGCCAGCGCCTGATCGAAGCCGATCTGCCCCTGCCCGCCTACGAACAGGTACTGAAAGCCTCCCACACCTTCAACCTGCTGGACGCCCGCCACGCCATCTCGGTGACCGAACGCCAGGGGTACATCCTGCGGGTGCGCGCCCTCGCCCGGGCCGTGGCCCAGGCCTATCACGCCCGCCGCGAAGCGCTGGGCTTTCCGCTGTGCAAGAACAACGCTGACAAGGGGGCCGCATGAGTGTGGAAGGGCGCGATCTGCTGATCGAACTGGGCACCGAGGAACTGCCCCCCAAGGCCCTGCGCGGCCTCAGCGAGGCCCTGGCCGCGGAAATACTCAAGGGCCTGGCCGACGCCGAACTGGCCCACGCCGGCCACCACATCTACGCCGCGCCCCGGCGCCTCGCGCTGCGGGTGGAAAACCTGGCCCTGCGCCAGGCCGACAAGCAGATCGAACGACGCGGCCCGGCACTGGCCGCCGCCTACGATGCGCAAGGCCAGCCCACCAAGGCCGCCCAGGGCTTCGCCCGTTCCGTGGGCACCGAAGTCTCCGCCCTGCAGACCCTGAAGACCGACAAGGGCGCTTGGCTGGTCTACCGCGGCGAGCAGGCGGGCCGCCCCGCCGCCGAGCTCATCCCGGCGCTGCTGGAGCGCGCCCTGAACCGCTTGCCGATTCCCAAGCGCATGCGCTGGGGCGCGGGCGATGCCGCCTTCGTGCGCCCGGTGCACTGGCTGGTGCTGATGCACGGCGACGAGGTGATCGACGCCGAGCTGCTGGGCGTGCGCAGCGGCCGGGCGAGCCGCGGACATCGCTTCCATCACCCCGAGGCCATCACCCTCCGCAGCCCCGCCGACTACCCGGCGCAACTGCGTGAGGCCCATGTGCTGGTCGATTTCGCCCAGCGTCAGGCACGTATCGCCGAACTGGTGGCGCAGGGCGCGGCCAGCATCGAAGGGCGGGCCGTGGTGGACCCTGAACTGCTGGAGGAAGTCACCGCCCTGGTGGAGTGGCCGGAGCTGATCCTGGGCCGCTTCGACGAGGAGTTCCTGGACGTGCCCGCCGAGGCGCTGATCTCCAGCATGCAGGAGCATCAGAAGTACTTCCCCGTGCGCGATGGCGACGGCCGGCTGCTGCCGCGCTTCATCGCCATCGCCAATATCGCCAGCCGCGACCCGGCGCAGGTGCGCGCCGGCAACGAGCGGGTGATCCGCCCGCGCCTGGCCGACGCCGCGTTCTTCTGGAACCGGGACCGCCGCCACAGGCTCGCCGAGCAACGCAGCCGTCTGGCCGAGGTGGTGTTCCAGAAGCAGCTGGGCTCGCTGGCCGAGAAGAGCGCGCGGGTGGCGGCAGTCGCCGCCGAGCTTGCCTCGCGCCTGGGGGCCGACCCCTCCCAGGCCCGCCGCGCCGCGGAACTGGGCAAGTGCGATCTGATGACCGAGATGGTCGGGGAATTCCCCGAGTTGCAGGGCATCATGGGCCGCTACTACGCCCTGCACGACGGTGAGCCGGACGCGGTGGCCCAGGCCCTGGACGAGCAATACCAGCCGCGCTTCGCCGGCGATGAGGTGCCCGCCTCCACGCTCGGCCAGGTGCTGGCGGTGGCCGAGCGCGCCGACACCCTGATGGGCATCTTCGCCATCGGCCGCGCGCCCAGCGGCGACAAGGACCCCTTCGGCCTGCGTCGGGCCGCGCTGGGCCTGATGCGCACGCTCATCGAGCGGGAACTGGACGTGGATCTGCGTGAACTGCTCGCCGGCGCCGCCGCGCAGCAGCCCGCCGCCGTGAAGGCCGCCGAGCAGCTGGACGCCGTCTACGCCTTCTGCCTGGAGCGCCTGCGCGGCTACTACCAGGAGCAGGGCGTGGGGGTGGAAGTCTTCGATGCCGTGGCGGTGCTGGAACCGGCCCGCCCGCTGGACTTCCACCGTCGGCTCATCGCCTGTCGGGATTTCCAGCGCCTGCCCGAGGCCGAAAGCCTGGCGGCGGCCAACAAGCGCATCCGCAACATCCTGCGCAAGAGCGAGGAGGCGATCCCCGAGCAGGTGGACACCGCGCGCCTGGAGCAGGCACAGGAGCAGGCCCTGCACCAGGCCGTGCAGGCCGCCGACGCCGACGTGGCCCCGCTGCTGGCGGCCGGCGACTATGCCGGCGCGCTCAAGCGGCTCGCCGCCCTGCGCGCGCCGGTGGATGCCTTCTTCGACGGGGTGCTGGTGAATGCCGAGGACGCGGCGGTGCGCGCCAACCGCTACGCGCTGCTCGCCTCCATCCAGGCGCTGTTCCTCGCCATCGCCGACATCTCCCGCCTGCCCTCGTCCTGAGCCGATGCGCACCCGGCTGGTGGTACTGGATCGCGACGGGGTGCTCAACGAGGACTCCGACGCCTACATCAAGTCCGCCGCCGAATGGCGGCCCATCCCCGGCAGTGCCGCCGCCGTGGCGGCTCTGAAGGCCGCCGGCTTTAGCGTGGTGGTGGCCAGCAACCAATCGGGGCTGGGCCGGGGGCTTTTCGATCAGAGCGCCCTGGACGCCATCCACGCGAAGCTGGGCGCGGAACTCGCCGCCGCCGGCACCGCCCTGGATGGCCTGTACTATTGCCCGCATGCACCCGAGGCGGGCTGTGAGTGCCGCAAGCCCGCGCCAGGGCTTTTACGGCGCATCTGCGCCGATTTCCAGCTGCCTGGCGAGGCTCTGGTGATGATCGGTGATTCCCTGCGTGACCTGCAGGCCGCCGAAGCCGTGGGTGCCCGCGCGCTGCTGGTGCGCACCGGCAAGGGGGAACGCACCCTGGCCGCACACCCAAATCTGCCCTTCGAGGTCCATGCCGATCTGGCCGCCGCCGCCGCGCGGCTGATCGCGGAACGAGAACAACAGCGATGAACAAGCACACCCGCGAGCTTCTGTCCGAGTACGGCGTCCTCGGCCGCCTGAACCTGATGCTGCGCTCCACCCTGCAGTTCGCGTTCATGATCGGTTCGGTGCTGACCATGGCCTTCCTTGGCCTGTTCACCTTTCCCTTCCCCTACCGCTGGCGCTACTGGTTCATCACCCGCTGGACCTTCATGAACCTGTGGTTCCTGCGCCGGGTGGTGGGCCTGGACAGCGAGGTGCAGGGCACCGAGCACATCCCCGATACGCCCTGCATCGTCATGGCCAAGCACCAGTCCACCTGGGAGACCCTGGGGCTGCAGCAGTGGTTCCGCCCCCAGACCTGGGTGCTGAAACGTGAGCTCACCCTGCTGCCGCTGTTCGGTTGGGCGCTCAAGCTGCTCGACCCCATCGCCATCGACCGCAAGGCCGGGCGCGATGCGGTGCAGCAGGTGGTGGACAAGGGCCGGGCACGGCTGCTGTTAGGCCGTTGGGTGGTGGTCTTCCCGGAAGGCACGCGTGTGCTGCCGGGCAGCAAGGGCCGCTACCGCATTGGCGGGGCGGTGCTGGCCGAACAGACCGGCGTCCCGGTGATTCCCGTCGCCCACAATGCCGGTGACTTCTGGGCTCGGCATCAGTTCGTCAAGCGACCGGGCAAGATCCAGGTGCGCATCGGCCCGCCCATCGACACTGCGGGGCTGGATGCCGGCGAGATTCGCGCACGGGTGGAGGCCTGGATCGAGGGGGAGATGACGAAGATCCAGCGCCAGTAGTCGCTCACCTGCCCTGGGAGACAGCCCGGGCACCCGCGCGCTACCCTGTCTGCAAGCGAGGTTTCAGCCTTTTGCAGGAGGGTTGCCGATGACACAGGACCACAAACGCCGTCACTCCAGCGTGCTGGTGGACGGGCCGCGCAAGGCGCCGGCGCGGGCCATGCTGCGCGCGGTGGGTTTCACGGACGAGGACTTTCGCAAGCCCCAGGTGGGGGTGGCCTCCACCTGGAGCATGGTCACGCCCTGCAATATGCACATCAACCAGCTCGCCGAGGAAGCCGTGCGCGGCGTGGACGGCGCCGGGGGCAAGGGTGTGCTGTTCAACACCATCACCATCTCCGACGGCATCGCCAACGGCGCGGAGAACATGAAGTACTCCCTGGTCTCCCGCGAGGTGATCGCCGATTCCATAGAAACCGTGAGCGGCTGCGAGGGCTTCGACGGGCTGATCGCCATCGGTGGCTGCGACAAGAACATGCCCGGCTGCCTGATCGCCATGGCGCGTCTGAACCGCCCGGCGGTGTTCGTCTATGGCGGCACCATCCGCCCGGGACGTGGGCATACCGACATCATCTCGGTGTTCGAAGCGGTGGGCGGACACAGCAAGGGGGATGTCAGCGATGAGCGGCTGCGCGAGGTGGAGCGCACCGCCATCCCCGGCCCGGGTTCCTGCGGCGGCATGTATACCGCCAACACCATGGCGTCGGCCATCGAGGCGCTGGGCATGAGCCTACCCGGCAGCTCCGCCCAGGACGCCGTCTCCGAGACCAAGCTCGAGGACTGTCGCCGGGCGGGCGAGGCGGTGCTGGCCATGCTCGAGCGGGACATCAAGCCCCGCGACATCATGACCCGGCAGGCCTTCGAGAACGCCATCACCGTGACCATCGCCCTGGGGGGCTCCACCAACGCCGTGCTGCATCTGCTCGCCATGGCCCATGCGGTGGATGTGGAGCTGAGCCTGGACGACTTCACGCGCCTGGGCCGGCGCACACCGGTGCTCGCCGATCTGCGCCCCAGCGGTCATTACATGATGTCCGAACTGGTCGCCATCGGCGGCATACGCCCGCTGATGAAACGCCTGCTGGACGCGGGCCTGTTGCACGGCGATTGCCTCACCGTCACCGGTCAGACCCTCGCCGAGGATCTGGCCGGGGTGGCGGACTACCCCGCCGAGCAGCGGATCATCCACCCGCTGGCGCAGCCCATCAAGGCGAGCAGTCATCTGCGCATCCTGCGCGGTAACCTCGCCCCGGACGGGGCGGTGGCCAAGATCACCGGCAAGGAAGGGCTGCGTTTTTCCGGCAGCGCGCGGGTCTATGCCTCCGAGGAAGCCGCCCAGGAGGGGATTGCCGATGGCAGCGTGCAGGCCGGCGATGTGGTGGTGATTCGTTACGAGGGGCCGCGTGGCGGGCCGGGCATGCGCGAGATGCTCAGCCCCACCTCCGCGATCATGGGCCGCGGGCTGGGCAAGGAGGTGGCGCTGATCACCGATGGCCGCTTCTCCGGCGGCAGCCACGGCTTCGTGGTGGGCCACATCACCCCCGAGGCCATGGAGGGCGGGCCTCTGGCCATCGTCCGTGACGGTGACCGGATCACCATCGACGCCGAAGCGGACAGCCTCACGCTGGAGATCCCGGACGAGGAGATCCGCGCGCGACTCGCCCACTGGACGGCGCCCGCGCCGCGCCGCAGCCGCGGCGTATTGGCCAAGTACGCCCGGCAGGTGGGGCCAGCCTCCGGGGGCGCGGTAACCGACTGAACGGGGGCCGAAGCCGTTCGCCGGCATCCAAAAGAGAAGGCATCCCTGCACAAACAGGGAGGGATGAGGGTAGCCCACGCCCGCGGTTCTAAAGCCCGTACCCTTTGCGAGGGCGACAATGGGGCCGAGGGGCCGCTTCGCTGCCGCCCCAACAAACGGGCCGTCGCAACCGCCGCCCAGGCTGTGGGTGGTGCCGCGGCGGCAGCGCGCCCCAACACCCCGACCCGCCGGTGTTGGCCCCTGTTCGGGATTGATTTGGCGACCGCCAACCCCATGTCGGTACACAGCAATTCAGCCGGGCGCGCCCCGGCGGTTGCGAGACAAGACGGATATCGTCACAACTGCACGCCACCTCGACGGAGGATGCGATATGGCAATCCGTGTGACTTACTCCAAGACCCTACTTTCCACGGCCATCACCATGGCGTTGGTCGCCACGCCCGTATGGGCGCAACAGGCCCAGCAGCTGGAACAAGAAGACCAGCAACAGGCTCGCGCTGATGAGGGCCCCGAAATCATCGTCGAGCAGAAACCGCCCCAAGTGATCATCGAACAACCCGAGCCCCAGGTCTCGGTGAAGCAACCTGAACCCGAGGTTACGGTGCGTGAAACGGAGCCCGACGTCGCCGTGCGTGAAACCGGGGAGCCGGAAGTGCTGATTCAAGATCGAGAACAGGCCCGTCAGGACCAACCGCGAGACACTCAAACGATCACTCAGGCGGACCAGCAAGCTGCCCCAGGAATGATCGACCAGATGCGGGGCGACGAGGTGATCGGCAAGCAGGTGGTCAATAGCCAGGGCGATGATATGGGTGAAATCGGTCAACTGGTTACCGACCCTCAGAGCAAGCAGCTATATGCGGTGATGTCGGTGGGGGGCGTGCTCGGCATTGGTGACCAACAGATCGCCGTGCCGCTGGATGAGCTGCAGTATCAACAACAGGAAGACCAGTTTCAGATGAACACCCAGCAAAGCGCGGATGCGCTCAAGAACGAGCCGCGCTACCAGTACAGCGAACAGCAATTTCAGGAGGTACAGCAAACCGATCGGCAGATCAGCCAACTGAAACAACAGCCGCAGGACAGTCAGCAAGTGCAAAGGGGCCAAACGGGCTCCGGTTGAACACATAGAGCTCAGCGCTTTGCGCATGCCGGTACCGGTGCAGTAACCGGCATTCAGACACGGACCTTGACGCTGTTTGCAGACCACGGGGCCCTGACCAGGGCCCCGTGGTCGTATTCCCTTAACCAGCTGCTTTTATTAACTTCATCCCGGGCTAGCGGGAAAATCTGAAATGAAAACGGAAACGGGCGCTGTAGCGCCGACGAACCCGGAAAGCCCACCCTAAACCCTGACCCGGCTCCCAATGGCTGGTGGAGCGTCCACCGGAGCGTGAAGGTCCTGGGGCGGGTACGGCCGGCGGCGGCCGTCGATGCAGCCGAGCATCGCAGCCGGAAGGGGATCAGCGAGCAGCTTGTTTGAGCGTAGCGAGTTTGCTGCTCGCCCCCTTCCGGCGAGAAG
>NZ_WHIW01000016.1 GCF_009295635.1 Alkalilimnicola sp. S0819
TGATCGAGTACAACGAGGAGCGGCCGCACGACGCCTTGGGCGAACGCACACCGCTCGAACATTTTACCCACTACGCCATGGGTTCTAGTTTGGAGGTGTCTACTTGACGGGGGAGCTTACGATCCGCCCTCCCACCCGGCGAGCGCTGGTCGGTCGAGCGAAGGTGGATGGGCAGTGGAAGCTCTGCCGTCTGATGCACAACATCGAGAAGCTTGCCCACCAAAAGCTCGCGCCATTGCATCCGCCGAGGGTCGCCCCGCAGGGCCGGAGAACGCGTCGTCAGGCCACAGAAGTGGGCGTTTTAACCGTTTTGGGCCAGACTAGGCCCAGGAACTGTAAAAAGGCTGTTTGGCTCGTCCGCCAGGCCAGCAAGGCGCAACATCAGCCCCCCTCCCCCTGCCTGCTCGGATACGGGCTTTTCTACGGCCGCGTTAGGGCACGCGAGTAACCGCAACCTCAGGTGAGCCGCCATGGGTTCGAACAAGATGAACAATCCTCGGCCGCGGCAAGTGCGCCCATCCTTCCCACCAGGGCCGCTGGGTCTTGCGGTGGCTGTGTGTCTGGCGCTTCCGATTGGCGCTCTGGTGTGGTGTGAAGCCGTTTACCTCTTCTTCGGCATCACCGGCGAGGATGCACCCGACGCCGTTGGTTTTCTGGCCGCGGTGGTCGCCTTCGGGCTCGCCGTTGGCTGGCCGCTCTTTCGCGCACATCGCCCCGCCGAAGTCCTGCGGCGAGCTTGCCAGCTTGGCATGCTCGTCTCGGGACTTTTGCCAGTGGTGGCGGTCGCCGTGCTGCTGCTGTGGCAAAACGCCTCGGGCCGCCCGGATCTCGGCATGGGCGGTTTGATGCTCTATGCGCTGCCCTATGTTGCACTGGGCATCGCTGCGCTGCTGGCCATCGTCTTCGGGCTCGGCATCCGCTTATCCGGGCGGCGGCTGCAACGTTTGCCGGCAGCGGAAGAAGAACCTGCAAATGAAGAAAACGGAAAAGCGTTCTAACGACAGCACGCAACCGCCTCCCCCCTCGAATCAGGGCCCCGGAGTACCCATGAGAGCCGGGGAGGCCCTTCGTTAATCGCGGCTTCGCCACACCAGAGTGCGCGTTGCGCATCGTTCAGCAATTCGCGGGCCGGCACGCGTCGCGGCGGCCAGTCCGCGGGGCATGTCCATGAAGACGCCAGCACACAGACACAGCACGGTAGTCGCGGACGCGGATCGCTGGCGCATCCTGGCGGTGCTGTTGGCGGTGATCTTCATGTCGCTGATCGGCGTGAGTATCGTCAACGTCGCCCTGCCCTCGATTCAGCGGGGCCTGGGGGCGGATCAGTCGGATCTCCAATGGGTCCTGTCGGGCTATGCGCTGACCTTCGGGGTGTTCCTGGTGGCCGCGGGGCGGGCTGGCGACATCATGGGCCGTGGCGGCATCTTTCTCATCGGGGTCGGCATCTTCACCGCCTCGTCCATCGCCGCCGGGCTCGCCCCCGACGCGATGTGGCTCAATACCGCGCGGTTCATCCAGGGCATCGGTTCGGGGCTGCTCAATCCGCAGGGCGTGGGGATGATCCAGCAGTATTTCCGGGGGGAGCATCGGGGTCGAGCCTTCGGCTATTTCGGCACCGTCGTCGGGTTCTCCGTCGCGATCGGCCCGGTGCTGGGCGGCTTTCTCATCGAGACCGGTGGCCCCGAGCTGGGCTGGCGCCTGACCTTCCTGGTGAATGTTCCGATCGGCATCATCGCCATGATCCTGGGGCTGCGCTGGTTCCCGAAGCCGCTTTTCTCCCGCCCGCCCGGTGGCGCGGGCGGGCGCAGGGCCCGGGCCGCGGCCTGGCTGAAGGCGCTGGATCCAATCGGCTCCGTGTTGCTGGGGCTCGCCATTCTGGCGGTACTTTATCCGTTCATGGAATCGCGCGGCGAAAGGCTCTGGTGGGCGCTGCTGCCGGTCGGGCTCGGGCTGGTCTGGCTGTGGCTGGCCTGGGAGCGACGTTGCGCGCGCTTCGGTCACAACCCCATGGTGGATCTGGCCATCTTCCGCATCCGCAGTTTCACCAACGGCGCGCTCATCATGATGCTCTATTTCATGGGCATGACCAGTGTCTGGGTGCTGGTGGCGCTCTATGTCCAGAACGGCGAGGGCAAGACGGCCTTCGAGTCGGGTCTTTTCGGGATCCCGGCGGCGTTGCTGTCCGCCTATGCCGCGCACTGGTCGGGCCGCCGGGTCAACCGCCATGGCCGGAGGATCGTCATCGTCGGGCTGGTACTGGCCCTGGTGGGCCTCATGAGCAGCAGCATCGTCGTCCTGCTGCACGAGCGCTTCGAGCTGAGCGTGTGGTGGCTACTGCTGTCGCTGTCCTTCATCGGGCTGGCGCAAGGGGCTGTCATCAGCCCGAACCAGACGCTGACCCTGGAAGAGGTGCCTCTGGCCTATGCGGGAAGCTCGGGCGCGATCGTGCAGACGGGCCAGCGCATCGGGACGTCCGTGGGCATTGCCATGATCACGGCGGCGGTTTTTGCCGCGCTGGCGCTGTGGTCCTGGTCCGTCGCCGTGATCGTCGGCTTCGGCCTGATCGCACTGGTCGTGCTCAGCGCGCTGGGCGTGGCCCTCAAGGATCAGAAGGAGCGCAGCAGACGCATCGCGGGGAAAGCGGCCGCGCGGCACCGGGCTCGCCGAACCCTTGAGGCCGGCGACGGCCACTTCTGAGTGAAAGCCGTTCGGGAGCACGCACTTCAAGCGTTCCGCGCGTGACGGTGCCAGCGGAGCCGCAACGCTTGGCCCTGGGCGCGGTCAGTGCTTGCGCGCTTTCGCCGCTGCGGCCAGGTGAATCATGACGCCTTGCCGTCGGGCTCATCAGCCAAGTGCGTAAGCTCCGGCAGCCGCCAGGACCAGGCCGCGCCGAGCAGGCCCATGCTCCCCAGCAGAAGCAGGGCCCAGGACGTGCCCAGCAGCGCCACGCCGGCACTGAGGCCGCCCGCCACCAGCAGCAGCACGCCTATGACGGTATTGCTCACCGCCGTGTAATCGGTGCGCTTGTTGCCACCGGCCATGTCCACCAGATAGGTCTTGCGACCGATACGCACCCCGGAATGGGCTACGGCGAGCACGAAAAAGGCCAGCGGATAGAACCAGGCCCCACCGCGCCAGGAGGGGGACAGCATCGCCAGGCCGGCGACCAGAAGACACACCATGGCCGCCAGGCCGCCGCCACGGATCATCACCTGGCGACTGGAGGCGTCGGCCAGAAACCCCCACACGCTGGCGCTGATGGCACTGGCCAGTGCGGAGGCGACCACGAAGCTGCCCAGTAGCGCCGTGTCCTGGCTGTGGCGCTGGGCCAATACCACCACGAAGGGCGACCCCAGGGCGGAGGCCATCAAGAAGGCCCGGGCGATGACGAAATGACGAAAGGTCCGGTCGCGCACCAGCAGGTTGAGGCTGCGCACGCCTTGCCGCAAAGCGTTGCCGCCACCGCCGGTCTCTCCGCGAAATTCGTCGACACCGGCAAAGACCGCGCCGGCCAGGAACCAGCACAAGCCCGCCGCCAGCAGCAGGACCGCGTAAAAGCCGATATCCGGGTCCTTGTCGCCGCCGAACAGCAGCAGGCCGACCAGCATCGCCGCCAGACCCGACAGGGTGGCCGCCAGCCCCGCCAGGCGACCACGCCGGGCGCGCGGAATGCATTTGCCCTGGACATCCTTCATCGCCACCGAACAGAAGCCGCGGCTGACACTGAACAGCAGCAACAGGGCGATCACCACCAGCGCGGCGGCGAGCGCATCCAGCAGCCAGACCGCCAGGGCCATGCCCAGCACGGCCAGCCCCTGCAACACCGCCCCCATCACCCAAAAGCCCTTGCGCACCGGGTGCCGGCGCACCCAGGCACCGATCAGCAGTTGCGGAATGAGCGAACCGGATTCCCGGATCGGCACCAGCAGCCCGACCAGCGCCTGGGGCGCGCCCACGGCCACGATGAGCCACGCCAGCACCGTCTTCGGGTTGATCAGCAAATCGCCGATCTTGGTGAACATATTGGCGACTATGATGCGGAAAAAATTGCCCGGCACTTCCCGGCACGCTTCCTCGCTGATGTCGGTACAGACGCGGGCGTCTTCCTCATTGGCGACCAGGGCGTACAGCCGTTCGCTGGGGCGGAGGTTTTTCATGGACGCTCGTGGCCTCGTCGGTTGTAGCCTTTGATCCTACAGGAGGTATGATTCTTCGGCGACGGCACCCGGTTGCGCCACCCTCGGCGGGGCCTGATCAACAGGATGGAACGTGCTAAAAATAAATGGAAAAACTGTCTTCATAACCGGCGGCAGTGGCTATGTGGGGCGGAACCTGGTGCGCGCTCTGCTCAGCGAGGGCGCCAACGTACGCGCTCTGGCGCGCAGCCCACGGGCGGCAAGCATCGTGCAGCAGCTTGGGGCGCAACCAGTTCTCGGCGATCTGCTCGACGAAGCCGCGCTGGCTGCGGGGCTCGAGGGAGCCGACTATCTGATTCACGCCGCAGCGGACACCTCTCACGCTGCCCAAAGCGCCTCGCAAAACACGATCAATATTGCGGGCACGTCACTTCTGTATCGCGTTGCCAGGCGGCAAAAGGTGGCCAGAGCGCTGCACATCAGCACCGAAGCGGTTCTGTTGACGGGCAGCCCCCTGCGAAACGCAACCGAGGACATGCCCATCCCGCCGACCCTGGCAGGGGGCTATTCGCACAGCAAATCAAATGCGGAAAGAATAGCGCGCAACGCCAACGGCCGAGAGATGTCCGTGGTGGTCATTCGGCCACGGTTCGTCTGGGGAAAGGACGATACTACGGCGCTGAAACAACTGTTGTCCGCCAATGCCTCGGGCCGACTGGTCTGGATCGGGGGCGGCGACTACCTGACCTCCACCACCCATGTGGACAATCTGTGCCACGGCGCCCTGCTGGCCCTGCTCAAGGGTCAGGGCGGAGAGGTTTACTTCATCAGTGATGGCCCGCCGGTGCGGTTCAGGGAATTCGTCTCCGAGATGCTCGCAAGCCAAGGCGCCAGGCCAACAGCTAAATCCCTGCCCCGATTCCTGGTCCGACGGCTTGCACAACTGAGTGAGTTGCTGTCGCGGGCGACGGGTGGTCGGCTGCAGGGCCCACTGAGCCTGCAGGAGTATTCCACGCTAGGGGTTGAGGTGACTCTGGATATCAGCAAAGCGCAACGGGAACTCGGTTACCGGCCCCGGGTCAGCAGAGCGCAGGGGCTGGCGGAATTGCGCAACTACCCGCTGCGCCACGACGAGGCATGACAGCCCCCTGCGGGGCTTGCGTGTCAGGCCAGCCGCGTCTCTATGGGCGTGCCGGCATGCACGGTACGAGTGACTGGCGTCTTCCCCGCGATTTCCAATAGACGCGCACGCTGCCCATCGTCCAGCGCGGCGCCAAAACGCAGTACCCGTTCGATCCGCTCCTCGCCCTCATGCATGAAGAACTTCATCTCCAAATGGATCTCACCCAGTTCCCATTGCTTGCGCCGGGCGTACATCTGCAGGGTGATCGCGGTACAGGCGCCCAGGGCCGAGAGCAGCAGCTCGTAGGGTGCGGGGGCGCTGCCGTCACCGCCCTGGGCGACAGGCTCATCGGCTCTCCACTCATGGGGCCCCGCCCGCACCTGCTGCACATGCCCGCTCAGGCTATTCATCGTGATCTCGGCGATGGGTTTGACTCTCACTTCTTCGCTCCCGCTCTCGTTGTCCAGCCCCGGCCCCTGAACCCAACCTTAGCAACGATACGGCGACCGCGGCGAGATTCAACGCCCGGGCCGCGACGGACACGGCCGACACCCGCGGAGCCGCGCGCCCTTGTTGCGGGCGACGCGCGGCGGCACACTTTCGTCAGGATGGCGCCCGTCAGCCACCCGAGGCCACGGGATCCGGAGCAGCCGCGCGCTGTACCACGGCGCGTATTGCGACGGTCGAAAGCAGGGAGCGTATTGTGGTGCACAATTCAGACATGGCGCATTTGCGCCGCTGCGTCGCCTTGGCGGCAGAGGCTCTGGAGGCAGGGGATGAACCCTTCGGTTCCGTGCTCGTGGGCGCGGACGGGGCCGTCCTCATGGAAGCCCGCAATCGGGTGGCCTCAGCCGATCGCACCCGCCACCCCGAGTTCGATCTGGCGCGCTGGGCCGCCGCGAACCTGCGCGCGGACGAACGGGCGGCGGCGACGGTCTACACGTCCGGTGAGCATTGCCCGATGTGCGCGGCCGCACACGGCTGGGCGGGGCTTGGGCGGATCGTCTACATCAGCTCCTCGGAACAACTGGCCGCCTGGCTCGCCGAGTTGGGCGCCTCCCCCGCCCCGGTTCGTTCCTTGCCTATCCAGCAGGTCGTCCCCGGCGCCGTGGTGGAAGGCCCGGTCGCCAGCCTGGTGGAGGCGGTGCACGATCTGCACCGCCGCTTCCACCGCGGCCGCGGTGGGGGTGAGCGCTGACCAGCACCAGAGTTCGACCGGGCGGGTGAGGCAGCCATGGGCGCGAAGGGAATGCCACTGAGAGGCCCACCGATACGGTGCGTATGTGGGCACAGATGCTGGGCAAGATACGCCTGGCCCTGGGCCCCTGGATCAACCACCCCCGGGGCAATGCCCTGTACGTGACACTGCGGGGTCTGACGAGCTCCTCCATCCCCTGCCGGGGTGGAAACTTCGCGCTCGACCTCGATTTCATCGCGCACGGAGTGTTGGCGTCACCGAATGCCACCCGGGGCCTATCAATCCGGGTTGTATTCAGTCGGTTGATCGTCGCTGGAGCCGGGATCAACGCTGATCATTTTCCAGGAACCTCTGACCGTCTGGCGCCGATCAACACATCGCCCGAGCCGCCCTGCACCACCCCGCCGCAGTCCACGGCATCACCCTGGCGCGCCCAGGGCCGACCGTTGACCAGCACGCCGGCCGCGCCGGCGGCGATCATTCGCGGGTGGCTGTTGCAGCGGGAGCAGCCGTGATCGAGCAGTGCATCACCCAGGCGCGCCACCGGGCGGCCGTTGCAGATGACATCAGCACTGCCCTCGATAATGGGCGTTTCGGGGTAGCAGCCGTGGGCACTGCCGATGTCGCCCAGGCGGGCGGCGGGCCTGGTGTCGATATAGGCCATGGGTGCGCTCCTCAGTTGAGGCTCACGGGGCTGCCCTGGATGCGCACCGCCCCACCGGTGATGTCGATGCCGCTCTCGCTGATGACGATGCTGTTGCCCCCCACCCGCAGGGTGATCCGCGCACCGGCGGTGATGGTGAGGCTGTCGGCCACGTCGCGGGTTTCACTGGCGCCCACGGTGCTGCTGAGCTGGCGCCCCACGCGCAGGCTCAAATCGTTCAGGACATCGCTGTTGAAGTCCTTTTCCGCCCGCAGGTAGACCTCTTCCGCGTTCTTGCGGTCGTCGAAGCGCAGCTCGTTCCACTTCCCCGGCGCCGCGCCCCGGGCATCGAAGCTTTCGGTGCGTATGCCGCAGCGCCCGGGCTCGGCGCCGTAGGGCGGCGGCCGCTGGGGATGGGGCAAGGCACCCAGCACGAAGGGGCGGTCCGGATTGCCGTTCTCGAAGGCCACCACCACTTCGTCGCCGACCCGCGGCAGGGCGTAGAAGGCACTCACGCCACGCCCCCCGCCCTGCTGCATGACCCGCAGCCAGCAACTGCTCTGATCGGCCAGGCGCTGCTCGCGATCCCAATGAAAGCGCACCCGCACCCGGCCCAGGGCGTCTTCGCCATGGTCGCTGTGCACGGTGCCCGGCTGCTGCCCGGTGACCACCGCGGTTTGCAGGCCCGAGATGCGCGGCTGCTCGGCCTGGGGATAGACCAGCTCCCCCCGGGGCACGGCATCGAGCACGGTGGCGCAGGCCAGACCCGCGCCGGCCTGGGCGGTCAGCTCCCAGTGCACACCGCTGAGGGTGAAGCCCCGCCCCTCGTCCACGGCGCCGCCGCCAGGGGTGGCGCGCAGACGGAAGCCGTGGCCCGGGCGCAGGCAACGGTAGTCGCCTTCGGCGCGCACGCTCGAACGCTGTTGGGTTTCCCGAGCGGCGCGGCGGGCGAGTTGCAGGCGCCCCTGCTCGGCGTTCAGGTAATCCTCGCTGTCGCGATAGGGCTGCAGCCCGGTACTGTGGGGCGGCTGGTCGTGGGGCGCACCCAGGCGCGCCTCGGCGCGCAGAGCGCTCGGGCCGTGCTGGTAGTTGTAGCTGGACTCGCGAAAGTGCGCGTTGACGAAACGCTCGCGCCGGGACCAGTGGCGCAGGTGCTCCTGGGCGGGGGTGTCGGTGGTGAGTAGCAGGGTTTCCGGGTCCAGCAGCGGCACGGCCAGGGGGTCGTCGATGAAATGCAGGGTGTGGCCGTCGTGCTGGTGCGTGAAGTAGTAGGCGATGCCCTCGCGAGCCGCCCAGCGGTTCAGGGCGTTGAGGTCGGTCTCGTTGTACTGCACCAGGTAGCGATGCACCGGGTGGCGAGCTCGCAGGCGGCTGAAATCCACCCGCCCCAGCCCCTGGTTGACCAGGGGCTGGGTGAGGCGCTCCAGCACCTGGGGAATGCTCAGCCGCTGGAAGACTCGGCAGTCGCTGCGCTGCCCGAGCAGCCACAGCCAGGGCACCAGCTTGAGGCGATAATGGCTGCGCCGGCCGGCCTGACTACGGCCCAGGTCCTCCAGGCCATTCACCAGCGCGTGGAAGTGGCGCGCCGCGCCCTGCTCCGTCGCCAGCCCCAGGCCCACCGGACGGCCGATCAGCTCCGCGGCACCCAGGCCGTGGCGGGTGTCGCTGTACGCTTCCAGCTGGAACTCGAAGCCGGCAGAGAGCCGCTCGCTGCCGCTCAGATGCCGCGGAATCAGCGCATCGGCCCCCAGTGGGGTCTCCAGCCGCAGCAGGCGGCGCTCCTGCGGCCCTGAAATGGGTACACCCATGACGTTCACACTCCCTGTGACTTTCTGGTTCAGCCGCCCGGCACCCCGACGACCACGCAGCTGACGTTATCCGGCGCGCCCCGTTCCAGCGTGGCGCGGATGAGGGCCGATACATAATTCGGGGGCCGCTCCCGGGCAAGGACCTCGGCGATTCGCCGCTCATCAAGGAGGCCACACAAGCCGTCGCTGCAGAGCAGGAACAGATCGCCGCGATACAGCGACCCGGCCCGGGCATCCAGCACCAGCTCGGCCTCGGCCCCCACCGCGCGGGTCAGCCGACCGCCATCGCCGGGGGTACGGTGATCCTCGGTGAGCCGATGCAGGATGCCCCGTCGCCACAGATACGCCCGGCTGTCGCCGGCCCACAGACAATGGAAGCGATCGGCCGCGAGTGCCAACACCACGACCGTGCTGCCGATGATGCAGCCCCCGCCCTGCTCCCGGGCCCGCGCCAGCAATGAGCGGTTGGCCGCGGCCAGTGCGGGGGGGATGCCTGCCAGCAGCCGCGCGCCCCGCCACCGGGCGGCCAAGGTAGAGAGAGCCTCGGCCAGCTGACGGCTGGCCAGCCCACCGTGACTGTGCCCGCCCATGCCATCGGCCACGGCCCACAGGCCCGCTTCGGGCCGGGCCAACACGGCATCCTCGTTATGCGGGCGGCGATAGCCCGGGTGGCTGCCCGCGACACTGAGCAGCTGTTGGGCTTGCAGGGCGGCGCTCACAGGCGCTCCGGCAGGGTGAAGCCCCGCAACAAGCCCAGGTTGGCGCCGGCACGCCCCTCGGGGCGCAGCTCGAACTGCGCCTCCACACCGTCCAGTTCCAAGGCCAGCAGCCAGCCATCGCCTTCCGGGTTCAGGCGTCCGTGGCGCTCCAGCATGCGATACCAGCTCCAGGGGCCTTCGGTGCGCGTGCTGAGCGGCAGCGTACGGCTGGCGAGTTGGAACACCAACCGCGATTCCCCCTCGCTGTCCGTGGGCCAGTACAGCCGCTGGGCGCGGCGTGGGCCGTGGCGATACTCCAGGCGCTGCTCGCCGTGATCCAGGGTGACCCCCAGGGCGGCTTTCGCCAGCCGGCGGGGGCGCAGGGTGAACGCCACCCGGGGCGCGCCGGCTGCATCGAAGAAGTCCCGGCGTACCGCCCGGGCGCGCTGGAACAGCATCAGGGTTTCCTGGGGAATGCCGCTGGCCACACGCCATTGCAGGCTATCGCCCCGCTCGCGCACCAGGGGCGTCAGATGGCGCTGGTAGTACTGCTCCAGCCGCCCGCCGGGACCGAAGAAGGCCGCGAAGTCGCGCAAGCTGAGCTCGTGGGGCGCATCCGGGCGCAGCGGATAGCGATCGGCCAGGGGGCGGAAGGCGGTGAGCACTTCGGCCTGCCACAGGGCGTTGAGCCGGGCGCGGGCGAGGCGACGGGTAAGTGTGGTGCCATCGGCGCGCAGCGACGCGAACCAGGCGCGTACCGGTGCCGGCGCGCGCTGTGCCGCGCGGGCGAACCCCTGCATCTGCGCTCCACCCCCCGCGGCCAGCGCGCGCAGGGCGAGCTCGCCTGGGTCCAGCGCCTGATCAAGGGCGGCCAGATGATCGGCCGCGGCCACCAGGGACTGCTGCAAGCCCGCGAGCGGGCTGCCAGCCCCGGGCGCGGCCCAGTGGTTGAACGTGGCGAAGGCTTGGGCCACCGGGGCACCGGGCAGGACCGCGGGCAATGCCTGGGACAGCGCCGCGGCCTGCTCGGGGAGACGCTCGGCGCCGCCGGCGGCCAGTGTCGCGGTTTCGGTGACGGTGTCGGGCAACTGGTCCAGAGCCGTGTGCCGGCGTATCCGCGCCAGCAGCCGCTGCAGGGGCGCGTCGTCGCCGGCCAGCCGGGCGTAACGTTGGGCGCCCGCCGCCGTGCCGCGGAAACCCCGCAGCCGAAGATCCTCCAGAAAGGCCCGCCAGTGTGCGATGTAACCCTGGAAATACAGGGCCTGGACCCGGCCGGCGAGCTGATCCAGGCTCTCGCCGGCCGGTTCCGCATCGGCGTTGTCGCCGTAGATCCAGCGCTCTTCCGCCAGCTTGCGAGCGAGCTGCCGGCTTTGCAGCTGAAAGCTGCCGTGGAAGGCCTCGTAGCTGTAGAAAGCCGGCACGCCCCGAGCGAGGCTCGCGCCGCTGCGCCGGGTGAACAGCTCCTGGGCGCGATCACCCAGCACGCTCCGGAGGCTGAATTCCGCGGGGTTCTTTTGCAGATACTCCTGCTTGAGCCGACGATAGACCCGCCGTTCCAGGCTGGTTCGAGCCAGGCCCTCCCGGGCGAGCGCAATGGCGCGGGCATCCGCCGGGGGCGGCTCCAGGGCATCCGCCAGGGCCGCGGCAAGATGCTCCTGCAGCGCCTCCCGCCGCTGCGCGTGCTCGGCACCGAGCAGCGACCGCGCCCAGAGCCCCTCGGCCCAGCGCTGGATGCTGGCGGCATCCTGGTGGGCCGGCCGGTGGAGCATGAGGTAGTGGCGCAAGGTCTCGTAGAGTGCCTCTTCGTCCGGCGCATCACCCCGCAACCGCGCTTCCATGGCGCGGGTGAGCGCCGGCAGCAACAAGTGGCGCAAGCCCCGCCGGTAGGCTGCCGCCGCTGCCGGGCCAAGCCGCTCGCCCTCATACAGGCCAAACCCGGTGGTGAGCCACGGTGCGTCCGTGCCCTGGGCAAAGCCGCCGGGCAGGCGACGAAGCTGATCAAGAGCCCCGGCCAGGGCCACCCAGTCGGTGCCCTGGCCCGTGTGCGGCGCAGGCGGTTCACGGTAACCCGCCAGCGCCGTATCGAGACCGCCCAGCCAGTCGCTGTTGCGCTGATGGCTTACTCCCAGGGCCGTGACGGCGATGAGAAAGCTCGCCGCCAGCGCCACCCAGCCGGCCTGGCGTCGGCGTTTGCGCCGCTGCCGCCGTGGGCCGTCCTCGGCCGCCAGATCCCGATCGGCGGGCAGCTGCTCGCGCAGCACGCGCTCGATAAAGCAGGCCGGGCGAGCGCTGAGGAAATACACGCCGCGCAGGATCGCACCCTGCTCGAAACGGGTCGGGGCGACTATTTCCTGCAGGAACACCTGCAGCTCATCGGTCAGGGCGAGCATGCGGCGGGGAAACCCGTGGATCTGCCGGCGATGGGCCAGGCTGGGCTCGGCGTGCAGACGCTCCAGTTGGGCCTGCTCGGCCCGCTGCAGCAGCGCGGTGCAGGCCTCGGGGAAGGACTCCGCGGCACTGTCGGCCAGCGGTAGGCGCACCCCCCAGGGCTGGGCGCGCTCAGAGCCATCCAGGCGAGCGAAGAACTCGTTGAAGCCCGGGAATCGGTCCAGGCGAGTGAACAGCAGGTACACCGGCAGGTCCAGGCGCAGATGGCTGTTCAGTTCCTGAACCCGGCGGCGCAGGGTCGCGGCCTGGGCGGCGCGCTCGGTGGGCGTTTGCGCCATGAAGCTGTCCAGGGCGACGGTGAGGATCACCCCGTTGAGCGCGGGCGCGGCCCGACGGCGGCGGAGTTGGTGCAATAGATCGCGCCAGTCCTCGCCTTCGTCCACATCCGGGTTGGCCTGGCTGGTATAGCGCCCAGCCAGGTCGATGTACACGGCCTCCTCGGCCAGCCACCAGCGAGCATCGGGGTTGGCCCCGCCGATGGGTGCCGGGCTCTCGGCGCCGGGCGTGAAACGCAGGCCGCTTTCCGCCAACAAGCGGCTCTTGCCGACATCGGGCAGCCCGATCAGCAGGTACCAGGGCAGGCGCCCGGCGCCCCGGGCCAGGCCCGCGGCGCTCAGGGCGGCAAGCGTGGGCTCCAGGCCCCGGGCCAGCGGATTGGCCGCCCGGGGGTGGGTGTTTGGCGCCCCGCGGCGGGCGCGCCGGGGCGGGTCGCTTGGTTCAGGCGCCCGGCTCGCTGCCCGGCGCCGGCCAATACGTTTGAGCATTCCTTGCTCCACTGGTTGAGGGGGACACGGCTTCATTCACCGGGGCGTCCGCGCCCGGCCAGGCTTCCCGCCAGGGCCATCGATGAGTGCTTTCTTCCAAGGGGTCAGTTCCAGGGTCACCCGACGATTGCGCGCCCGGCCTTCCCGGCTTTGGTTGTCGGCCACCGGCTGGGTGTCGGCCCGCCCCTCGGGGAGCAGGCGGCCGGCCAGCTGGGCCTCGCGCCCCAGGTAATTGGCCACCGCCGCGGCCCGCGCCAGCGAAAGGTGCCAGTTGGAGGGATATCGGGTGCTGCGTATGGCCTGGTTGTCGGTGTGCCCCGCCACCACCACCTGCCCAGGCACCGCCGCCAGGGCATGGCCGAGCTTGTCGAGCACGGGGTAGTAGGCCGGGGCCAGCTCCGCGCTGGCGGAACCGAACAACTCCGGCGCACGCAGCACCACCGCGACCCCTTCGCCCAGCGGCTCCACGGCCAGCACGCCGCGGGCGATTTCCGGCGCAAGCTGACGGCGTAGCAACGCCAAGCCTGGCGGCTGAGTGGGCGCCGAGGCGGACCCATCGGGCAGCTCGGCCTTCGCCGGGGGCGGCACCAGGGCCGCGAGACGCGCCTGCAGACGGCCGCTCTCACGACCAAGGTCCATGCGCAAGAAGCCGTAGGTGGTAGCGACGATCAAACCCAGGATCAGCGCACTCAGCGTCAGCACGGCCTTGAAGCCGAGCCGGCGCGCGTGGGCGCCGGCCGCGGCGGTGGGCTGCTCGGCGGCTTTCCCATCGGCCGGCGCCGCGCCGCGCAGCTCGCGGTACAAGGCGTCGCGCAGGGCGTCCAGCTCGGCACGTCCTCGCTCCCGCACCCGATACTTGCCCTGGAAGCCCAGGGCCAGACAGCGATAGGCCAGCTGCAGATAGGCGCGGCCCTGCGCCGACGCTTCCCGGGCCCGGGCGATGTCATCGAACACCCGCTCACCGCCCCAGGTCTCGCCATGACACAGACGCAGGAGGCTGCGTCGACTCCAGTCGCTGCGCTCGCCCCAGGGAGTGTTGAGGACGGTCTCGTCCAGGAAGGCGCCCAGCAGATAGGCGGCGCGCTCGGCCACCCAGGGGGCCTCCGCCGTCGCTTCGGCCCGGCGCCGAAAACCGCGCAGCCGGCCGAGCAGATCGGCATGCAGGGCGTCCAGCGCCGGCTCCGCGCGGGTCTGGGCCAAATCCGCCGCGATCTGCAGCAGTTCCGCGGCCTCTTCCAGTAGCCCGCCCTGGGGAAAGCGGGCGATCCGCGCCGGGGTATAGCCGGGCGCCGGGGCGGCCATGGGCCGGAACACGGTAGCGTCGTCCGGCGGCTCGTCTTCGGCCGGGTCTTCGGGCAAGGGCCGCGGGCGGATCAGGGTGGGCTCTTCCGCGACGCCGCGCAGCCGGGTCTTGTCATCATCTGCGGCCATTCCTGGCGGCTCCCCGGGGGCATCCCGCCCCCTCGTTCAGGTTCAGGCGCGAATGGCCCAGAATTCCAGCTCCAGCCCCGGGAACTCCCCGGCGATGTGGAAGGCGAAACCGCCGGACTGGCGCAGGGCCTGCCAAGGCTCGCAGCGGCTGTCCAGCTCGAAGTAGACGAAGCCGGCGTGATAGGGGATCTCGCGCGGCACCACCGGCAGGGGGTTGAGGGTGATGCCCGGCAGCTGGTTGTTCACCAGCTCGCGGATGTTCTCCACCGCGCCGGCCTTGATCAGCGGGCCCAGCTGCTCGCGCAGCTGCTCGGTGGCCAAATCGGCCCGTGCCGCGAGTACGAAACGGGCTTGCTTGAGCAGGCCGCGATCGGCCAGGGGCGCGACCCGCAGGCCGTACTGGCGCTCTTCCAGGGGCAGGGCCACGGCGGTCTGCTCCAGCACGGCGCTGAGCTGGCGGCCCAGCTGCTCGATCAATGGCGCGAAGCTCGCCTCCAGCGCCTGGTGCCGGTAGGCCGCCTGCGCCAGCGGGCGCTTGGCGGCGGTGGTGAAAGTGGCCAGCTCCCCGCTCAGGCCCGTCAATTCCCGGTACAGCACCTCCGGGTGCAGTAGCGGGCGTTGCTGCAGGTGGCGCAGGCGGGGTTCTGCCCGGTTGATCAGCTGCAGCAGCAGAAAGTCGGCAATTGCCGAGCTGCCGCCGCTCTTGCCGGGTTGGGCGAAGCGGGCCGCCAGCGCCTCGCCGCGCTGGCGCAACAGGCCAATCAACTCCTCCAGCCACAGGCGAAGGCGCTGGCTGCAGGCGATGTCCAGACAGGGCGGGATGAACCGCCGCTCCAGCACCACCGCCCCTTCGGGGGTAAGCTCCCGTATCCGGGCCAGGGGCAACAGGGTGTATCCACCCAGATCCTCGCCCTCCAGCAGCAAGCGGGGGCTGAGCACGGCGGTTTCCACGGCCTCCGGCTCGCGAGTCTCGCCGCTGTAGTCATAGACATCTAGCAGGCCCAGGCGGTAGCGGGCGATGCCCTGGGCGGTTTCTTCCCGGGCCAGCCAGCCATTGCCCGCCTGGTAGACCGGCATCGCCAGGTACACGGTGCGCTCGCGGGTATGCTCCGGCACCCGCAGGGGCGGGGGCAGCGGGTCCTCGGCGGGCATCTCGAAGGGGGTTCCGTCGGGCATCAGGCCCGAAGCCTGCCGCAACGCGAAGCGCCCTTCGGCCAGGGCACCACTGTCGATACCCAAGCGGCGCAGACCGTACACTTCGGCGCGGATCGCGCCGGCGCGCTGCTCGATGCGGTGCTCGATGTAGCGCTCCTGCTGCTGGAAGTGATGGGGGAACAGGTACTGGCTCTCCAGCCAGGCGATCTTGTTGTTGAGCATCCGTGCTTCCTTCGGGGCGGTGTTTCAGTCTTCGGCCAGCATCAGGCCGTCGGCTTTCAACACCACCCGGTGACTCTGATACCAGTGGGGGTTCACGTCGTAGACCAGTCGCCAGCGGGAGCCGGCTATATCGCGATAGGCCGCGACCAGGGCGATGTGGCGGGTGCGGGGGTCGAGCTCCAGCTTCTCGTGCAGGGTCTCGCCCGGCTGCAGGGTGCGCTCGCGCGCGGCGCGCAGCTGCTCTCCCAGCAGCCTGGGAGCATGGTCCCAGGCGGCGTCGAAATCCAGATTGTCGAAGCTGGTGCGCTCGCTGAGCTGGTAAACGCGCAGGCTCAGGGGTGACGGTACCTGTTCCACATCCGGGTTCAGCGCGGTACTCGCCTGCAGCTTTAGGCGCTCGTAGGGGGTCAGCACGGCCCGGTTGGCCGCGCAGGCACTCAGCAGGATGCCGAGCATCAGACTTGCGATCACGCGTAAAGGCACGCGCACACCTCCTTGTTTTTATTGTTCCTTATCCCTGGAACAAGCCGAACCGCCGCGCTTAGCGACGGGCGGGCGCTGCCGGCCCCTTGGCGCGTTCAGCGTATAGGGCGATAAATTTCTTTTCAAGCAATTGCCGCACTGCACGATGGCCTTGCGCCTGCTGTGCGGCGTACCAGCGGCGGTAATGCCGCCAGCGGGCACCGGCCGGGTTCCACAGGCCCCCCAGATAGCCGCCGAGCCGGCGCAGCCCGCGCGCTCTGCGCCGCTGCAGGCGGTAACGCCCGCACAACTTCTCCGGCGCGAATTGCTCCACCACCGCCCGGGATGCCTGCTCCAGACAACTGGCCGTACCGACCAGGCGCCCGCGCATGCCGGCAATGAAGTCATGCAGGGCGAACAACAGGCGGTCCCGCTCCGGCTCATCGGCCGCCCGCAGCAAGGCGCGCAGATAGCCCGGCACCCCCTCCTCGCCCGCGATTCGGGGGGCCGTTGCCGGGCGACGCCCCCGGGAGGCACGTCGTTCCACGGCATCGAGCTCCTGGCGCAGTTCAAAGGCCCCCTGCAGGGCTAGGCGCAGGGCTTGGGCCAGGGCGCCCACCAGCTCCGGACCCGGCTCCGGCATCGATAGGGGCTTGTCCTCCAGCCGCAGGCCGGCCAGCAGGGCCCGAGCCGTGGGCGGCGCCAGGGCATTGAGCGCGCCGGCCACGGTGGGTTGCGCGGCAGGCTCGGCGCCTTCTCCCGGCGCCGCTACTTGCAAGTCCCAGTCTTCGGGGATCAGGACGGCCGGGGGCTGAAAAGCCTCCGCCGTGTGGCCCAGATCGGGCGCCGGGCGGGATCGGAAGGGGCCGCTGGCGGCTTCGCGGCGGGAATCCGGATCGGGCGCGGGCTCAGCCGCGAAGGCCTCGGGCGCGAGGGCCTGCTCCGTCGGTGTCGGCGACGGGGCGGGCGGCGGCAGCGGCTCGCTTCCCGGCCCCGGTGCAGACTCTGCCAGCGCCTCGGCGGCGGTCTCGGCTGATTCCACCGCGATGGTGTACTCACCGATGCGCAACTCGTCGCCTACGGCCAAGGCCACCCGCCCCCCCGTGCCTATCGGCTGCGCGGCGCCGTTGTGGAACACGCCGTTGGTGCTGCCGTCGTAGAGGTAGAAGGTATCCGCTTCCAGGCTGACCACCGCGTGCTTGCGCGACACCAGCTTGCGCGCACAGGGCAGCGTCCAGCCGAAGCCCGGCTCGCGGCCGATGACACCGCCCCGCTCATCGAAGACGTGGTTGTTTTCCGGCGCGCCGGAGATGGACGCGGACGCGCCCGTGAGGCTCAGTTTGATCTGCATATCCCTTGCCGCTCCGCCCTCCCGCCCAAGGCGCGCATCCGGCGCGCCGGCCCCTGGAGAGCTGCTGAAGACCCGTGTTATGTTGTTCGCGCCCATGGAGTGGGCGGGAAAATACTAGCACGAAGCACACACGGGTCCAGGCATGGAAGCACTGACCACCGGGGAGGCCCTCGCCTGCCCCGCCGCATCGCCTACCGAGCTCGCCGCCCTGGCACCACCCCTGCCCTGCGATCTGGTGCTGGCCGGACGCTACCGGCTGTGCGAGCGACTGGCCAGCGGCGCCACCAGCCATGTGTACCGCGCGGAAGACCTGCTGAGCCGCGCGCTCAGCGGCCGGGAAGCCCCCGTGGCGCTGAAGGTTTACACCGGGCTGCGCCTGGCGGGGCGCGACCTGGCCCCCAGGCTTGCCTTGGCCGAACTGCACACCGCCCGGCGGCTGCAGCACCCGCACATCCTGCGCATTCACGATCTAGGCTGGGAGCCGCCGGTATGCTTTCTGAGCATGGAGTACATCGCCGGCGAGACCCTGGCCCGGCGTTTGCAGCGCAGCCCCGCGGGCGGCCTGCCGGCGGGGCTGGCCCGGGGCATCGCCCTGGCGCTGGCGGCCGCGGTGGATGCCGCCCATGAAGTCGGCATCGTGCACGGCGATATCAAGCCGGCCAATGTGCTGCTGGGGGACTGTGGCGAGATCAAGCTGATCGACTTCGCCGGGGCCCGCGACCGCGACGCCGGCCGCGACGAACGCGCCTGTCTGTCCTACTCCGCCCGCTACGCCAGCCCGGCGCTACTAGCGGGTGCCGCCCCTGGTCCGCGGGACGATTACTACGCGCTGGCCTGCCTGATCTACCAACTGTTCGCGGGCGCCCTGCCCTACGGCACTAGAGATGCGCTGCAGGGCCTGCGCGTAGGCATGCGGCCACAGCGTCCGCCGGGAATGGGCCGGCGGGGATGGCGAGTTCTGCAAGGCGTGCTGGCACAACGGGCGGACCGGGAAGGCGCCACGGCCTGGGTGCGCCGTGTACTGTAGATGGTCGGCGGTGTTGCGCTCAATTTCCCTGATGCTTTTCCGCCTGCTCTCTGATTTCTCCGCCAAGCTTGGCCAGCATGTCCCGGTGAAGGTTTTCCACGCCGATCTTCACCACCTTGGTCCAGGCATCCAAACCGGCGTATGCGGTGCTGAATGTATGCCTTCCCGAAGCCGTAACGTCGAGGCCACCTTCCGGAAGTTCCGACCTGACCCGCAATTTGCTGTCGAAGCTGACGTCGATATTGAATTTCGGCTGCATCCAAGCCCAAAACTCCAGGACTTCGATGGTGACAGGGATCGCTGAATCGTATTCGGCATGATCAGGCGAAACCACATGATAGCCCGCGCTGGACAAGCTGTTACTGACGATTTTCCGGCACGCACCGAATATATCCTCGTCCCCTACAAACGAAAAATTCCATAGAGCGTACTGGTAGGTACCGTGACGCATCCGGCCGATGGATTTACGCCGTTTTTCCGGGTTATCAATATCATCCCCTTCGATAGACGGTGTGTAGGGAGACGAAGGGGAACGCCGGAAATTCCGATAATCGTCGATCGCGGAGATCCTTACATATCCCTTCGTCACTGCGGCTTCGCTGGCTTCGGGAAGGGTGACGGGTATGACTTTGGTCCCACATCCGACGAGCCCCAGACAAACGACCAACAACCATGAAAACTTCAAATTGAACATCACTATTTTTCTTCTTTGGGTTAAAAGGAAACATTGCAGATCAACGCACAGGCAGTCGCCATGCGTTTCGTGCGTGTGCAAGTTCCCGAAGGCTATTTCACCAATCCACACACCGGTTGGGCACGGCGGTCGTCGTGGAATTGGCGGAGGGTCAGGGATTCGAACCCTGGAGGGGCGTTAACCCCTGCCGGTTTTCAAGACCGGTGCATTCAACCGCTCTGCCAACCCTCCTTGTGGAGACGCCGCGTATTCTCCCCGGCCTTCCCCGCCTTTACAAGCGGCTAACCGGCGGCGCGGATGGCTTCCACGCTCTCGCGCACCAGCGCCGGGCCGCGATAGACCAGGCCACTGTAGAGCTGCACCAGCTGGGCGCCGGCGCGCATCTTCAGCGCCGCCCCGGAGCCGTCGACGATACCGCCAATGCCGATCAAGGGCACCGCCCCTTCCAGCAGCTGCGCCAACTGGCGCAGCACCTCCGTGGAGCGTGTCAGCAGCGGCTTGCCGCTCAAGCCCCCCGGCTCGGCGGCGGCGGCGCACTGCTCGACGCCATCGCGAGAGAGCGTGGTGTTGGTGGCGGCCAGACCGTCCACCTGGTAGGCCCGCAGGCGTTGGGCGAAATCCGCCAGCTGCTCGGCGTCCATATCCGGCGCGATCTTCATCACCAGGGGCACGTAACGGCCGTGCCGCTGGGCGAGCCGCGCCTGGGCCTCGCGCAGTCGGTCAAGCAACTCGTCAAGCAGCTTCCCGTGCTGCAAATCCCGCAGCCCCGGGGTGTTCGGCGAAGAGACATTCACCACCACGTAACCGGCGTGAGGGTAGACTTTCTCCAGGCCGATCAGATAATCGTCCACCGCCCGCTCCACGGGGGTGTCGAAATTCTTGCCGATATTGATCCCCAGCACACCCTGGAAGCGCGCCGCGCGCACCTGCTCCACCAGGTAATCCACGCCCTTGTTGTTGAAACCCATGCGGTTGATCACCGCCTGCTCGCGCGGACAGCGGAACAGCCGCGGCCGGGGGTTGCCCGGCTGGGGCCGGGGCGTGACCGTGCCGATCTCGATGAAGCCGAAGCCGAGTCGAGCGAGCGCCGTGATGTACTCACCGTTCTTGTCCAGGCCCGCCGCCAGCCCCACGGGGTTGGGGAAATCCAGCCCCATGACGCGGCATGGCAAGTGCGGGCGCTCGCCACCGATCAGGCCCAGCGCGGCCGCGCGCTGCAGCAGGGTGAGCGTCAGATGGTGGGCTTTCTCCGCCTCCAGGCGGAACAGCAGCGGGCGCAGCAAGGCGTACATGAATTTCATCCCCCAGGGTAAATCGCGCCCGATACTGCCCTTTCCACCGGCCCCAATCAATTCCCGCCGCGCCGTTTGCCGCTCGACCTGCCCTAACGCTTTGCTTACACTCGGAACGATTGATAGACGGGGAGTGCGACAATTCGATGAAACGGGTGATCTTCAACCAGAAAGGCGGGGTGGGAAAATCTTCCATCACCTGCAATCTGGCCGCCATCAGCGCCGCCCAGGGGCTGCGCACCCTGGTGGTGGACCTGGACCCCCAGGGCAATTCCAGCCAGTACCTGCTGGGCAACGACACCGACGAATTGCCCGACATCATCACGGATTTCTTCGAGCAGATGCTCAGTTTCCGGCTCAACGAGAAGCCGGTGCATGAATTCATCCATGAGACCCCCTTCGAGAACCTGCACCTGATGCCCGCCAACCGTGAGCTGGAAAACCTGCAGGGCAAGCTGGAATCCCGCTACAAGATCTACAAGCTGCGCGACGCGTTGGCGCAGCTGGAAGAGGACTACGACCGGGTCTACGTGGACACGCCACCGGCGCTGAACTTCTTCACTCGTTCGGCGCTGATCGCCGCCGACCGCTGCCTGATCCCCTTCGATTGCGACGACTTTTCCCGCCGCGCCCTGTACGAGCTGATCTACAACGTGCGCGAGATCCGGGAAGATCACAACCGTGACCTGGAAGTGGAAGGCATCATCGTCAACCAGTATCAGGCCCGCGCGTCCCTGCCCCGCCAGGTGGTGGAAGAATTGCGCGAGGAAGGTTTGCCGGTGATCGACGCCTATCTCTCCTCGTCGGTGAAGATCCGCGAATCACACCAGTGCCACAAGCCGCTGATCCATCTGGCGCCGCGGCACAAGCTCACCACGGAATTCCAGGCGCTGCACGACAAGCTCGCCTGAGCGGCGCACCAGGAAAAGCTTCAGCAAACGGCGTGGTCGGCCGATACAAGAAGCATGAAGACCGCACATTCCGGCGCAGCCCGCGCGCGCCGTCAGGGGGGAAAGATGGCTCTGAGGCCTGTGCTGATTGCCTTGATGCTGCTGCTCGCACCGAGCCTCGCGGCCCACGCCGCCGACGAGGTGCGGGTGCTGATCGATGTTTCCGGCAGCATGAAGCGCACCGATCCGAACAATCTGCGGGCCCCCGCCCTGCGCCTGCTGGTAGGGCTGCTGCCCGCCGACAGCCGCGCCGGCGTGTGGACCTTTGGCCAGTATGTGAACAACACCGTGCCGGAGGGCGCGGTGGACCGGGCCTGGCGCGCGCAAGCCCAGCGCGCCGCCGGCGCAATCCACTCCCGAGGGCTTTTCACCGACATCGGCGCGGCCCTGGACCGGGCCACCCGCGACTGGCAGGAACCCGACCCGGACACCCGACGCAGCATCATCCTGCTGAGCGACGGCATGGTGGATGTCTCCAAGGAACCCGGCGCCAATGATCGGGCTCGGCGGAGGTTGCTGAAACAGACTCTCCCCGCGCTGCAGCGCGCCGGCATCAATGTTCACACCATCGCCCTGTCCACGGAGGCGGACGCGGCGCTGCTGGAGCGGCTCGCCACCGGCACCGGCGCGAGCTTCGAGCAGACCGACAGCGCCGAGCGCTTGCAGCGACTGTTCCTGCGGCTTTTCGAGCGGGCCGTGGCGCGGGACAGTCTGCCGCTGGACGACAACCGCTTCACCGTGGACGACAGCATCAGCGAGCTCACCCTGCTCGCCTTCCGCGACCCGGCCGGCGAGCCGGTGCGCCTGCTGCCCCCCGGTGGCGTGGAATACAGCCACCAGCAACACCCGCCCCATGTACGCTGGCACCGCGAGAACGGCTACGAGCTGGTCACGGTGGACAAGCCCGCCGCCGGCGAATGGCGCCTGCTGGCCCAGCTCGATCCGGACAACCGGGTGATGATCGTCACCGACCTACAGCTGCAGACCAGCGAGCTGCCGAACAATTTGCTCGCCGGGGAGAAGCTCCCCTTGAAAGCCAGCCTCACCGAGGACGGCAAGATCATAGACCGCCAGGAGTTCCTGGAGGTGATCGCCCTGCGCGTCGAGCAACATGGCGAGGACGGTACGCCGCCGCGCCAGTGGCGCCTGAGCGACAACGGCCTGGGACATGATCGGCGCGCCGGCGACGGGGTGTTCGAACTGCAGCTGGACGAGAGCCTCAGCCAGGGCGCACACCGGCTCAGCGTGCTGGTGGACGGCCGCACCTTCCAGCGCCAGAAAAACCATACGGTTCGGGTCTACGCCTCGCCGCTCAGCGTGGAGCGGGACGCGCTGCCCGGCGGCGAGGGCTGGCGGCTGGACCTGCGCCGCGCGGTGGACTGGGTGGACGCGGAATCCCTGCGCATCGGCGCGAACCTGCGCCTGCCCGAAGGCGGCGCCGAGCAGCTGGACGCCCGCCGCCAGGGCCCGGAGCACTGGCAGCTGGAAGTCCGCGGCCTGATGCCGGGGCTGAGTTACCCGCTCACCCTGGAGGTGGCCGGGCGCACGGAGGACGGTCGAGAGTTTCGGGTGCAACTGGACACGATCGAACTGCGCGGCCCCGCCGCCCAGGACACTCCGGCGGAACCCCCCGCTGAGCCAACACCCGACGAACCGCACACCGAAGAGAATACGCCCGAGGCGCCCGACGACGAGGGCGGCATCAACTGGCTGTTCGTGGGCGCGGTGGTGGTCGTGGGCAACCTCGCCCTGTTCGGTATCATTGGCATCATCGTCCACATGCTGCGCCAGCGCCGCATGGCCATGCCCAGCGTGGGTGAGGACGAGGAAGCCCCGGAAGCGCCGTCCGACGACGGCTCCAAAGACTGAGGGAGCACCGGACCATGTCCAGTTCCGAATGGATTTCCATGATCGCCATGGCGGAATTCGCCGCCTTGGTGACGCTCGTGCTGACGATCCTGCTCACCCGAGGCTGGCGCGGCCGGCGCCGAGACCGCAGCGCCGCCGACAATCTGGTCAGCCGGGTGCGCGAGCAGCGCGACGTGCGCCGCCAGGAGCTGCAGCAGGTGCTGCAGGAGAAATACGGTTTGGAGGGCGAGGAGCTGCAGGCCCAGACCGAGCGGCTGATGGCCGCCGAGCGTGACTTCTACGACCAGTTCATCAGCACCTACCTCACTCGAAACAGTGAGGCGGTGAGCCAGATGGATGAGCAGCTGCGGGACGTGCTCAAGCCCTATACCGAACTGCAGCCGGAACCGGTCAGCGGCGGCGATGCGCCCGAGCGGGCGCCGGGCGGCCGCGAGCCGGGCATGGACCCGAAGCGAGTGGAAGAGCTGGCCGACGATATCCGCCTTTATCGTCAGACCCTGAACCGGGTTTTCGCGGAATACACCGCCATGTTTGGCGTGCACCTGGACGCCTCCCAGGAACTGACCGCTCGGCAGATCCTGGAGCGCCTGGAGAGCGGGCAGCTCACCGGTGAGGAGGAAGGCGCGGAAGACAGCCCCTCCGAGCCCGGCGCGGAGACGCGCGCCGAGGAAGGCGATACCGCCAATGCTGAAGCCACCGCGATGCTGGAGCTGGATGAATCCCTGTTCGACCTGCCCCCGGAGGACGAGGAGAAAAAAGACTAAGCGTCTTCCTCGTGGCGGCTGCGCAGCATGCTCGCCTGGCGGCGCAGCCCATGCTGCACCAACATCTCCCGGTCCGCCTCGCGCAGATGCTCGAAGGCAACACCGATACGGTGACCGCCATCCGGACAAGCCCGGCAGCGTCTCACCTTCCCCAGCACGCGCACACCGCCGCCGGTGGACAGCAACACGATGCGCAGATCCAGATGCGCGCCTTCCGGGTAGGCCACCGGCCACTCGAAGCCCAGGCCGTCGGCGCTGATGTCCACTTCCACCCGACGGGCTGAACCGCCGGCGACGGACTGCACCAGCAGCACCTCGCAGACCCGGTCCAGCTTGCGATCCAGGGTTTCCAGATAACGCCGCAGGGCCGTGGGCTGGCCGCTCAACTGGCGCTGCAGCACGGCCGTTTCCTGGCGGATCAGGTTGAATTCGGAGGCCAGATAGAAGGCATCCGGGGCCGGCTCCTGCAGCTGCTCGACCAGGCCCTTCACCGCGTGGGCGGGCACCGGCTCCACCTGCAGGCAGACCGTGTCCCGCACTCGGAAATAGCTACGCCGCTCATCGCTCATCAACCCGGCCTCCGCTCAGTTCGTCTGCGCTGCTCTCGCTCTCCACAGGCTTGCCCTTGACGATGCGGATCTCCACCCGGCGATTGCGCGCCCGGTTATCCCAGCTGTCGTTGGGCACCAGGGGGCGGGTATCGGCATGCCCGACCACCGTGATCCGCGCTTCGTCAAATGGCTCGCTCTCCTCCAGCAGGTAGTGGGTCACCGTTACCGCCCGGGCCGCGGACAATTCCCAGTTGGAGCGGAACCGGTCTGTGCGTATGGGCACATTGTCCGTGTGCCCCGCCACCACCACCTGGCCGGGTGTGCTCTCCACCGCCCGGGCGATCTTCCGGATCACCGGCACGAAGGGGCGAATCAACTCCGCCTGCCCCGAGGGGAAAGAGCCCTGCTCGCGGATACGGATGGTCACCACCCGCTCGCCGGCCTCAACCTCCACCAGCCCCTGCTGCACCTCCTGGGAGAGGGACTCCCGGATGCGAGCCGCCTCCCGGGCCACCTGCGCGTCGCCCTCCACCGAATCGGGCATGCGCGGCGCGCCATCGGTACCCTGGTGCTGATCGGCACTGGAGGGTTCGCCCTCGCGCACGATCTCCTGATACTGCTGGGGCTGGGGTGCGACCTGCTGGCGCACCATCGCCAGCGGCGTGGGCTGCGGTGGGCCGGGGGAGAACTTCTGGGCCACGAAGCTCGTCCCCAGGGGGCTTTCCTCGGCGGTAACCTCCCGCTGCACGCCAAAGGCGTCACGCATGCTGCCCATGACCATCTTGTAGCGCTGGATGTCCATCTCGGAGAAGGACAGCAGCAGGACGAAGAAGCACAGCAGCAGGGTCGACAGATCGGCGAAGGTGCTCATCCAGGCCGGCGCACCGGCCGCCTTGTTCTTCTTGCGCCGCGCCATCAGGCCGCCTCCGTCTCCAGGGAGTCGCGCATGTTGCCGGGCAGGTAAGTCTTCAGCAGTTCCTCTATGACCCGCGGATTCAAGCCTTCCTGGATAGAGACCAGGCCTTCCAGGATCAGGGTCCGATTGACCCGTTCTTCCTCGTTGCGGTTACCCAGCTTGTCGGCGATCGGCAGGAAGATGGCGTTGGCCATCACCGCGCCGTAAAGGGTGGTCAGCAGGGCGATGGCCATGGCCGGGCCGATCTGCTTGGGGTCGTCCATATTGGAGAGCATCTGCACCAGGCCGATCAGGGTGCCGATCATGCCCATGGCCGGGGCCACATCGCCCAGAGCGCGGAAAACGTTCTCGCCCTGCTCGTGGCGCTCGATCTGCAGATCGATCTCCTGGGTCAGTACCTTCTTGACGAAATCCGGCTCATGGCCGTCGGCTACCAGCTGGATGCCCTTTTGCAGGAAGGGGTTGTCCACCTCGTAGCTCTCCAGCGCCAACAGCCCTTCCTTGCGCGCCACCTGGGCAAGCTCCACGGTAGTGGCGATCAGCTGGCGCGGATCATCGCTCTTGTAACTGAACGCACGGCCCGCGGTCTTGAAGGCGGTAACGAACTGCGCAACGGGAAACTTGATCAGTGTGGAAGTGACGGTGCCGCCCACCACGATGAGCAGCGAGGGAACATTGAAGAAGGTGCCCGCGCTGCCGCCGACCACAATCGCCCCGACGATGACGCTTATGGCACCGATCAACCCGATTAGTGTAGCCAGATCCATCGTCTGTAGATGCTCCCGTACTTATTGGCATGCGACGACGGCCATCCCTGCGCCGGGGCATTCGCGGGCCGTTCCCTGGGGGTTATCGGCCAAGGGCGCGCCCGCTGAAGTCTTGACGGACGACCTGGAGTCTAGACTGTGATGCGCTCCACAGCGAATCGGGCTCAGGGCGGTAATACGTTCGCCCGCACGGTCCGGCGCACCAGGTCCTGCCGGGTGCCGTCCAACGCCCCCTGCTCCGCGGTGGCGCGCAACCAATACAGGGTGAACGGCTGTGGGTCCTGGTAGACCTGGGCCGTGCAACTGACCCGCACCGTGAAATTCTCCACGTTCAGGGTGCTGGCGGCGTCGCACTGGCTGGCATTCACCGCCCGGTGCCGGCCCCACTCCAGCCCGGCGCGAGCGGCGTAGTAGGCGCGGGCGCCCTGCAGATGGCTCGCGCTGGCCACCACCTCGCTGGTGCTCACCCGCACGACGCCCACGCCAAGCGCGCTGAGTACCACGATGATGAAGATCGCGCTGACCAGGGAGAAACCACCTTGTGGGTCACGCATGGGCTCGCTCCTAGGGGGCATTGGGCTGGTGCACCTGGCGCAGCAGGTGCAACACCTGGCCTTCGTTGTCGCGCAGGCGGACCTCCAGGGTCACCAGGGCGCTGCGCTGGCTGTTGCCCGGTTGGTAGGTGAACGTGCAGCTTTCCACGCTGTCCAGCAGCACATCCCCCTGGCCGGCGAAGCTGGGCTGGTTCACCTGCCAGGGGTAGCCGGTGACCCGGCGCAGGGTGCCGGCCGCGCAGTAGTAACTCACCGGCGGCGTGGCCAGGTAGATGCGCTGGCGGGGCGAGCGGTAGAGGAAGCGATGAGCGGGCATGTCCACCCGGAACTCATTGCCGGTCGCGGTGAGGCTGATGGGGCCCACGTCGCCGGCGGCCCGGCTCGCCACGCCGGGGTTGCGCTCATTGGCCGCATCGCCGTAGATGCGCGGCTGATACTGACCGTTGGCCGGCTCGAAATCGGGAATATTGTAGATCACCAGCCGCTCGCCCGCGGCCAGGTTCCCCGCGCTGGCCAGCGCCGTATTGCCGGCGTAGACATTGAAGGCATCGTCGCTGGCATCGAAGCGCAGGCGGTTTTCGGCATTGACGTGGGGCCCGGCGGGAGTCTCCCGGTAACGCGCCAGATCCCGGGTGGGCACGAATTCCAGCCGAGCGCCCTCCCCGCCCGGCACCCGCAGGCTGTTGGGCAGGGCGGTGGCAAGCTCCCGCGCCATGCGCCGCAGCGCCGTGTCGGCGGCGTAGCTCAGCGCCGCCCGGGAACCCACCAGGGCGGCATTCTGCACCGGCCGGGCGATGAAGCTGCTGATCATGGTGGCGAGAATCCCGGCGATGACGATCACCACGATCAGCTCCACCAGCGTGAAACCCCGCTTAGCCCCCTTCATGGCGCCTCCGCGCGGTATGCGCGCAGCACCACCGGCGTGGCGAGCGCGGTGTTGCGCACCTGCACCTCGATGCGCGCCGCCTGGCCGCTGGCCGCCGTAATATCCCCCAGATCCGCACAGCTGATACTGATACTGACCCGGTAAGCGGCCAACTCCTGGATCAACTCGCCGAACTGGTTGCGCACCCGTCCATCGATCTCCAGGCCGTGATAGTCGGTGATGTCGTCGAAACTGTCGCGCGTCTCGCCAGCCTCGGCGCCCGGCGAGGCGCAACCATCGCTGGGGTCGTCCGGGTCGCGCCAGGCGCGCATCAAGATCTCGTCCAGATAGCTCTCGGCCACGGCCACGGCCTGGGCCTGCACCATGGGCTGCACACTCAGGCGGGTGGCGCGGTTGATGGCCAGCAGCACACCGGTGAGCGCCACCGAAATAATGACAATGCTCACGATCAGCTCGATGAGGGTAGCCCCCCGGGCGCGCTCAGGGCAGATAGACATAGCCTGTCTCCTCCTCCACCCGCAGGCTGCGCCCGCCCACGTTCAACACGGTGCCCCCGCCCGCTTCCGGCTGCCCCAGGGCATTGAAGCGCACAGTCGCGTTAAGGGCCGGCGCGGTCTGCCCCTGATAGGCACCGCTGCCCAGCGGGTCTCGCACGGCAACGTTGCCGCCATCGCAGGGCGTGGCGGTGGCGGTATTCTCGGCCGCCACGGTCAGGCTATACGCACCGCCGGCAATGGTCACCGTCACCGGACACTGGCTGGCGATGGCCAGACGCTGGGCATAGCGCAGCGCCGAGGCCAGTTCCTCCCGGCTGCCCAGCTCATCGAAGGCGCGGGTGCCGGCAAAACGACTGCCCGCCACCGCGGCGATCACACCGATGATCACCAACACCAGGATCAGCTCCACCAGCGTAAAACCCCTGGCCAGGCCGGGGCCGGCGCTCAAGCGCCGGTTCTTATTGGTCGCGCCTGCGCTCATAAACGCTCCAGCAAGCGAAAATCCCGCGTACGGCGGGCGGCGTAGCGCAACATGGCGCTCTGCAGCTCATCGGCCCGCGAGCGCAGCGCCGCCGCGCCCTGCTCATCGCCCCGCGCAAGGCGAACATCGGCGGCCAGACGCAGATAGGCCAGCACCGGCCCGTGGGGCGGGTATCGGTATGCCAAGCCCGCTTCCAGCACCCGGGCGGCCCGCGCCTCCTGTCCCTGGCGTAGAAGATACACCGCGTAGGCGGTGCGCGCCTCCACATGCAGGGGATCCAGCGCCAGGGCCTGGCGATAATCTGACTCGATCACGGCGCCGGCGTCGCCGGAGAGAACCCCGAGCCGGGCGCGCATCAAGGGCACCTGGGCGCGCAAGGGATTGGCCCTTGCGGCCCGGTCCAACAGGGCACGGGCGGTCTGCTGCAATTGCCGGCGACTGTCGCCGGGCACCTCGCCGCGCCCCAGCAATTCCAGCATCAGGCCGGCTCGGGCAAGATGGGCGGCATCCTGCCCGGGCAGCAGCCGCTGGACCCGCTGCAGGCGCCGGTCCGCGGCGATGATCTGGCCCTGCTCGGCCAAGGCCTGCGCCTGTTGCATCTGGTATCGGGCGCTGCCCAGGGCGAGGAAGTACAGCAACGGGAAGGCGGCCAAGAGCACCAGCACCAGGCGCGCGGCGCGGGCACCCAGCCAGTCGGGCCTGACCAGCGGCGTGACGGGGACCACGGCCTCCACCGCGGCGAGTTGCAACAGGCGCCCGACGTACAACCCCGCCAGCAGCAGAATGGCGAGGATGTAGAAATTGAAGGTGAACAGGGTGTGCACGCCCACCGCCAGCAGCCCGGCCCACAGGCCGGCGAATTCCGTGCGCGCCCGCGTATCCCGTGCGCGGTGCAGATAACGCAGCCCCAGCCACAGCAGAGCCAGGGAGAAGGCCGTGAGCAGCAGCAACCCCGGCCAACCCGCCTCCACGGCGAACTGCAGATAATCGTTATGCACGTAGAAGCCGCCGCTGCCGTCGGCGGGCTGGCGAAACGGCGGATAGGCGACCCAGAAGGTGCCCAGGCCCCAGCCCAGCCAGGGCCGCTCCAGGAACATCCGCCAGGCGGATTCCCAGATCACGAAGCGATCGGCCCCGGCGCTACCCGGCTCGGCCAGGCTGGCGAGCCGGGCGCCGGCCAGGCCATCGGTCAGCAACTCCCCCAGCACCAACCCCAGCAGCACGCTGACGAGGGCCAGGCCCAGGCTCCGCCACTGGCGACGAACGGTCAGCGCCAGGCTGTAGGCGGCCAAACCCGCCCCCAGGCCCAGCAAGGCGCCCCGGCTGCCCACCAGGGCAAGCCCCAGGGCCAGCAGGACGATCAGCGCATAGCCGCGGGCACGCCCCGCAGCCAGCAGGCCCAGGGTGGCGAGCAGGATCAGGTTCAGGAAGGCCGCCAGAGAGTTCTTGTTCAGGAATGGGCCGGAGGGCTCCAGTTCCCATCTCAGTTGCCAGAGTTGCCACAGCACCAGCAGCAAGCCCAGGGCCAGCACCCCGCCCATGAAGTACCGCCAGGGGCGGGGCTCCGGCTGCCACTGCCAGAGCAGCGCGGCGGCCAGGGGCAGCGCGCCGAACCACCAGAAGCCGATGGCGCTGAGATACCCCACCTCGCTCCACAGCGTGCTGGCGCCCAGCCACAGCCACAGGGCGGCGAGCGTGTACACCGCGGCGCTGCGGGGCAGGCCCCGCAAGGCGGGCGCGGGCAGGAAGCGAGCGGTGAGCAGCGCCAGCAGCAGGCAGGACAGGGCCGCGGAGAACAGCAACAGGCGTTGGCCGTTGAACAGCACGGCGAACAGCAGCGCGGCGCCGGACAGCAGGCCCAGGGCCAGGGATCGAGGCGGGAAACCAGGCATGCGCACCACTTGGAAAACCCCGGGTCCGTACGAGAAAGGGCCCTCCGGTGGAGGGCCCCCTTATGCCTTCAAGACATCAGGCGATGGATCAGCTGCTGGGATCGCTGTCCACGGTCACCTGGCCGTTGCTCGGATCGTAGCTGATCGACATATTCGCGGTGCCCTGGTAGGTGAACACGCAGGGGCTGGCGCCGGTGATGGAATAATCCGCATTGGCACCGGAGGCGCTGGGCGGGTTGCTCATCACACCGTTCCAGCTGCCGAGGCACTGGGCGTTGCTGCTGCCCGCCGGCCAGCCGCTGGCATTCACCGCTACCGTCGTGCCGTCCATGTTCACGCTGGCGCCGCTCTGGCCTTCGGCGAACCACAGGGCATGAGCCAGCTGCACGCCGGAGGCGAAGCCGCCACCGGCACCTTCCACGGCGGCCACGTGGGCCTCTTCACTCACATCGATGAACCGCGGCAGGGCGGTGGCCGCCAGGATGCCAAGGATGACGATGACGATGACCAGTTCGATCAGGGTAAAACCCGCTTGGACGCGCTTCATTATTGCAAGACTCCGCAAAGTAAGAGGATTTTCTTCGCCGCTGCGCGTCCCTGTTCCCGCGGCGCTTTGTACTTTTTCAAAGCCCGGCCGCCCCACGCGGCCCGACATCGGCCTTCCCTGCCCAGCCTTCACTCATCGGCTCAGTAGGCCACGAATATGACGTGCGAGACACGATCTGTAAACCCCGAATGCGGTCATTGTCCGCATCGAAGGCCCCGTCGCCGTCGCGATCCTCGTAGACCAGGCGCAGGGCGAAGCGCAGCCGATCCCCCGCCTCGATGGCGATGGCATCCGCGGCACGGGGCAAATAGACCAGCTCGCGGCTCCCCAGGTCGAAGTACCAGCTGCCCGGCGGCACCGGCGGCTCGGCGCCCAGAAAGGCGCCGGCGTAATTGACCGGCGGCTCTTGCAGAAGACCGATGGGGTTGTCCCCTGCCCGCTCCGGCAGGCGCGCCACGCGCCCCTCCAGGATATGCTCGGCGACATCCAGACCCACGGCGCTGCGCAGGCTGCCCAGGGTGCGCTCCATGGCCACCCGCTCCGCCTCCACCCGCAGCGCGGCCAGGCGGTCGACGGCGAACATTATGAGCACACTCACCAGCACCACGACGATGACCAGCTCCAGCAGCGTGAAGCCGGCCTGGGCGCCCGCCCGTGTTTCGCGCGGCCCGGCCATCAATTGCGCGCCGCGCTGGCCAGATCCCACATGGGCAGGAACACCCCCAGGGCGAGCACCAGCACCATGATGCCGATGGCGATGATCATGATGGGCTCGATATAGGCGCTGAGCCGCTTGAGGTCGTAATCGACTTCCCGCTCATAGAATTCCGCCACCTCCTGCATCATGTCGTCCACCCGGCCGGTTTCCTCGCCCACGGCAAGCATCTGCAGCACCAGCGGCGTGAACATATCGCTGGTCACGGCGGTGCGGGTAAGGCTCTCGCCGCGCTCGATGCCGTTGCGCATGGTCAGCACCCGGGCGGCCACGTAGGCGTTGTCCACGGCGCGGGCCACCACGGTGAGCGCCTGGATCAGCGGCACGCCGGAACGCATGGAGAGCGCGAAGGAGCGGGCGAAGCGGGCCAGGGTCGCGCGCAGGATCAGATTCCCCACCACCGGCAGGCGCAGCTTGTAGCGATCCCAGCGATACTCGCCGGACTCGGTGCGCACGTACCAGATCAGCCCGGCCACGGCGGCGACGAGCAGCACGCTGATATGCACCCAGTAGGCGAGGAAGAAATTCGAGGTGCCGATCAACAGCCGTGTGGCCCAGGGCAGATCGGCATCGAAACTGGCGAACACCCCGGCGAAAGCGGGAATGACCTTGAGATTGATGATGAACATGGCCGCGGTGATGGCCACGAAGACCATCAGCGGATAACGCAGCGCCGTCTTCACCCGCTCGCGGGTTTCCTTGTCCAGCTCCAGGTGGCGGGCGATCTGCAGGAAGGCCTCTTCCAGGCGGCCGGAGTTCTCCCCCACCTGGATGATGCTCACGTACAGGCTGTTGAACACATCCGGGTGGGCGCGCAGGGATTCCCCCAGCGCCCGGCCCGATTCCAGGCTCTCGGTGATCTCACCGAGCACGCGTTTGAGGCGTGTGCTCTTGGCCGTCTCCGCCAGGCCCTTCATGGCGCGGATGATGGGCACCCCGGCGCGGGTGAGCGTGTACATCTGGCGGCTGAACATCACCAGCTCGTCCAGGCTTACCCGCCGCTCCCAGAGCTGCAGGTTCGACAAATCCAGGCCGCCGCCGGATGCCGCCTTCTCGCGGATATCGATGGGCGTGATGCCGTTGTCCATCAGCTGGCTGGCCACGGCGTCCGCCGAGGCCGCCTCCAGTTCGCCCTCCAGGAACTCGCCCCGGCTGCTCCGGGCCTTGTAGTGGAAATGCGCCACCGATCAGGCCTCCGCCGCCTCGTCGAGCACCGTGGGCGCATCCAGCACCGTGTCCAGCTCCCCGGCGACCCGCAGCACCTCTTCCATGCTGGTCACGCCCTGCAGGGCGTAGTCCGTGGCGACGCGCCCCAGGGGGCGGTAGTCGGGGTTGGCGGCGGCGGCACGGGCGAAGGCGGCCTGGTCGTTGCGGCGCAGGGCATCGGTCATGGCGCCGTCCAGTTCCAGCAGCTCGTAGACACCCACGCGCCCCCGGTAGCCGGTGTTGTTGCAGTGGCTGCAGCCCAGGCCCCGGTGCAGCTCCAGCGGGGTGTCCTCGCTCACCACGCCGCGCAGCCAGGCCCGCTCCTGGGCGTCGGGCTCATACGTCTGGCGACAGCTGTCGCAGATCCGCCGCAGCAGCCGCTGGGCGATGATGCCGCGCAGGGAGGCGGCGAGCAGGAAGCTCTCCGCCCCCATATCCAGCAGCCGGATGGCGGTGGAGACGGCGTCGTTGGTATGCAGGGTGGAGAGCACCAGATGGCCGGTGACGGCGGCGCGCAGGCCGATCTCGGCGGTCTCCTGGTCGCGCATCTCACCGACCATGACGATGTCCGGGTCCTGGCGCAGAGCGGCGCGCAGCACGCCGGCGAAGCTCAGGCCGATGCGCTCGGCCACCTGCACCTGGTTGATGCGCGGCAGGCGATACTCCACCGGGTCTTCCACGGTGATGATCTTCTTGGCCGCCTCGTTGAGCTCCGAAAGCGCGCCGTAGAGCGTGGTGGTCTTGCCCGAGCCGGTGGGGCCGGTGACCAGCACCAGGCCGTGGGGGTGGCGCACCAGGGCGCGGAAGCGGCGCATGACCTCCTCGGGCATGCCCAATTGCGCCAGGTTCAACAGGCCGCTGGACTGATCCAGCAGGCGCATGACCACGGATTCGCCGTGCTGCACGGGCATGGTGGAGACACGCACGTCCACGCTGCGCCCCTTGACCTTGATGTTGAAGCGCCCGTCCTGGGGCAGGCGCTTTTCCGAGATATTCAGCCCCGCCATGAGCTTGAGGCGCAGCACCAGCGCCGGCGCGATGCGGTGCTCCTTCATGACGTGCTCCTGGAGCACGCCGTCCACGCGCTGGCGGATGCGCAGCATGCCCTCGTCGGGCTCGATGTGGATATCGGAGGCGCCCACCTGCACCGCGTCCTCGAACACGGTCTGCAGCAGCTTCACCACCGGGGCGTTGGCGGTTTCCTCGTTCTCCACCAGCTGCTGCAGGTCGAAATCGTCCTCGCCCAGCTCTTCGCCCAATTCCTCCGCGAGGTGGCTGATCTCCTCGGTGCGCCGATAGACCGTGTCCACGGTGCGCAGCAGCTCGGATTCGCGCACCACCGCCAGGCGCACGGGCTTGCGCAGGATGCGAGCCAGTTCGTCGTAGGCGAAGATATCGGTGGCGTCGGCCATGCCCACCAGGAAATCCTCGTCGGTCTCGTCCAGGACGATGGCCCGGTAGCGCCGGGCGTGGGTCTCGGGCAGCTTGCGCACCGTCTCCGGGCGGAACTGATAGGTCTTCAGATCGACGAAGGGCACCGCCAGCTGCTGGGAGAGGAAGTTGAGCAGGTCATCCTCGGTGAGGTACCCCAGCTCGATGAGGGTGCGACCGAGCTTGCGCCCGCTGCGCTTCTGCTCGTCGAGCGCCGATTGCAGCTGCCCCTCGGAGATGATCTTGTTCTGAACCAGCAGGTCACCGATTCGGATTTTCTTGCGCATGGGCCGCTCGCCTCACTGCAGCGCCCGCAGGCGCTCCCTGACAAATTGTTCCGCTTCCGCGCCCAGGCCGTCGGCCTGTAGCGCTGCCCCGTAGGCCTGTGCCGCCGACGTGTAGCTCGCCGCCCCTTCCAGCGCGAGCCCCAGGCCCATCCACCATACCGCGCGTTGCGGATCCACTTCGAGTACCCGTTGGTACCAACGCGCGGACTCGGCGTAATTGCCGCCGCGCTGGAGCAGCGCGGCGAGCAAGGCATGATACTCGCCATCGCCCAGGCGCGCCGGGGCATGCTCTTGCAGCACGGCCACGGCCCGTTCCGTGTCGCCCCGAGCGGCCAGCAGCCGGGCAAGGCGGGCGGCGAAATCCGCCTCGGCGGCGGCGGAGAGCGCCGGGCGGGCCAGGGCGGCGCGCAGCTCGTCCATGGCCTGCGCCTCACGCCCCGCGCGCAGCAACGCGTCCACCAGGCCGCGGCGGGCGGCTTCCAGGCCGGGCCGCCAATCCAGCGCTTCGCGGTAGGCGCCCGCGGCGGCACCCGGGCGCCGGGCGCCGAGCAGCTTGTCGCCCTCGCGCAGCAGCGCCCGGGCCCGGCGTTCCGGCGTGGGGGCGGCGGCCTGTTTGCTGAAACGGGCCTGACTGGCGGCTGCATCGCCGCCCGCGGCGGCCCCGCCGGAGGGTGTTGCCCGCGCCGCATGCGGCGCCTGCTGCGTGCTTGCCTGAGGGCGGGCCGCGGCTGTGGGCTCGGTGGATGTACCCTGGGTGGGCGCACCATGGCGGGGGAGCACGGTGGCCGTGGCAACCGGCGCGTCCTTTGGTTCGCCCCGGGGCGACGGCGTCGGTGCCGGCGTCGGCAGATGGATATCCAGCGCCAGCCGCGCGCCGTCCTGACCGCGCTCCCAGCCCGCCTGCACCCGCACCGGCTCGTTGAAACTCATGGCCAGTTGCACGCCCTGCTCCCCCTGGCGCAGGTCCACCGTTTGCAGGCGCCCATCCAGGGCGGCGATATCGGGTAGCGCGGCAGCCAGTTCGGCGCCGGGCAGGAGCAGTTCCAGGCTGCGCTCACCACGGCTGATGCGGTGGGGCAGCAGGCGATCGGTGTGCAGGCCCAGGCGCAGCCACTCGCCCTCGCGCCGCGCGTTCAAGGTATGCAGGCGCGGCGCGGGAGCCGGGGCCGGGGCCTGACGGGGCGCGCGGGGGCGCGATGCGCCGGGATCGCTGCGCGACTCTTCAATGGCGGATGCCCCATCGGCAGCGGCCGGAGTTATCGCGGAAGGCACGACGGGGGTCGCCGTACCCTCGGGCGCCGCGGCGCTCTGCTGGCCAGCCCCGGGCGCGGTGGTCCACAGCCACCAGCCACCGCCGGTCACGGCGGCGAGCAGCAACAGAATCAGCAGCGCCCATAGGGTGCGACGCGCCCCCCCGCTCCGGTGCTGCACCGGGCGCAGGCCGGCCAGGGCGTCGCTCTGCCCCCGCTGGCGGCGCTCCAGGTCCCGCAGCACATCGTTGATCAGACTCATCGGCTCCACCCCAGGCGAGCAAACCAGCCGGCGGGGCTGGCATCATCGGTGTCGATAATCGCGCGGCGCACATGGGCGGCCCGCACACGGCTGCGTCCTTCCCCGAACGCGGCCATCAGCGCCTTGTGAGCGAGAATATTCACCAGCCGGGGAATGCCCCGGCTGCCGCGCAACAGCAGCCCCTCGGCACGGGGTTCGAACAGGGGCTCGCCCTGGTAGCCGGCGGCCTGCAGCCGGTAGCGCAGATAATCCGCCAGCCCCGCCCGGTCCAGCGGCCGCAGCCGGTGGGAGAAGGCGATACGGCTGCGCAACTGGCGCAGCCCCGGCTCGGCCAGGCGCTGATCCAGCTCCGGCTGGCCGAAGATCACCAGTTGCAGCAGCTTGTGGGTTTCCGTTTCCAGATTGCTCAGCAGGCGCAGCGCTTCCAGGGTCTCCGCCGGCATGGCCTGGACCTCGTCCACCAGCAGCACGGTGCGCTTGCCTTCCCGGGCCAGCTCCACCAGGCGCGCGTTGAGCTGTTGCGAGAGCCGGTGCTGGCCGGCGTTGCGCTGGTAGGCAATGCCCAGTTCGTCGGCCAGGGCCATGCGCAGGGCGTTGGCGCCGAGGAAGGGGTTGGGGATGTAGGCGCTGTAGTGGCTGTCGTCCAGGCTGTTGAGCAACTGCCGGCAGAGCAGTGTCTTGCCGGTGCCTACCTCGCCGGTGATCTTGATGAAGCCCTCACCGCTGCGCAGCGCCACCATCAGCACATTCAGCGCCTCATGGTGGCTGCCCCGGTTGCAGAAGAAGCTGGTGTCCGGGGTCAGGGCAAAGGGCGGTTCGCGTAGACCGAAATGCGCCAGGTACACGGTCGCCGCCCCTCAGCGACCGCGGTCATCCCGCAGCGAGGAGCGGCGACGCAGATCCTCGTAGCGCCGCAGGCTGTCCTGCACTTCCCGCTCCCAAGCCTGGTCATCCACCACCAGGGGCTTGAGCAGGATCACCAGCTCCTTTTTCACCGAGCCGGTGCTGGTGTGGCGAAAGAGGTTGCCCACCAGCGGAATATCGCTGAGGAACGGCGTGCCGCCACGGTTCTCCGCCTGACGCTCCTGCATCAAGCCGCCGATCACCACCATCTGGCCGCTGCGAGCGCGCACGATGCTGTCGGATTCACGAATGGTGCTGAAGGCGAGCGGCAGGCTCTGCTGCTGTCCGGCCACGGTGATGGTCTTCACCAGTTCGGTGACCTCGGTGACCGAGGGGCGGATGTGCAGGGTGACCACGTCCTGCTCGGAGATCTGCGGGGTCACGTCCAGGGCGATGCCCGAGAAGAACGGCGTGAGGGTGATGTCCGGGCTGACCACGGCATTGTCGCCCACGGAGGTGGTATCGCTCTCCACGTCGGTGACGAAAAACTCGTCGCTGCCCACCTTGATCACCGCCTTCTGGTTATTGACGGTGGACACCCGGGGGCTGGAGAGCACCTGCACATCGCCCTGGGTCTGCAGCAGCTCGATGAGCGCGGCGAAATCGCCCAGATCCACCACGGCCAGGTTGAACACACCGCCGAAGGTGCTGAAGTCCGGCCCCACCGGGTTGCCGTTGCCGTCCACGCCGAAAAGCGGCAGCGTCTGGCTGCCGCCGCTACGCTGGTAGGCGCTGTTGTTGCCGGCATTGTTCAGATTGCCACCGCCGCGCTGGGTGGTGGTCCAGGAGGTGTCCTTGCCGCCACGGCCCAGGGCCTGCCAGTTGATCCCGGCCTGGAAGCCCTCGTTCAGCTCCACCTCCAGGATCTTCGCCTCCAGCACCACCTGACGGTGCACGCTGTCCTGCAGACTGTCCAGATATTGCGCCACCTGGCGCTGTATGGCGGGGTTGGCGCGCACCACCAGCAGACCCGCCTGGGGGGTGATGACCACGGAGGCCTGGGGGTCGCTGGCCACCAACGCCTGCAACGCGTCACGCAGTTCAAGCCAGAAATCCGCCTGGTTGCGGGTCTCGACCCGGCTGGCGTCCTGGTTCTCGCGGCTGCGGGTAGTGCCCGAGCCGCCTTCCTGGTTGTCCACCCGCTCGCTCACCTGTCCCGAGCTCACCCGGGTCTGGGACAGGCCGCTGCGCTGCACGTTCAGGTAATCGAGCTGGTAGATACGGCTCTGGGGCTCGCTGGGGAGCACCAGATAGCCATTGTCGCTGCGCTTGTATTCGTAGCCGAAGACTTCCCGCACGGCGCTCATCACCGCGGGCACGGTGACGTTCTTCAGGCTCAGCGAGATTTCGCCGCTCACCGAAGGGTGCACCACCATGTTGTAGGGCGTGCCCTCCACCAGCCCCATGAAGAACTCACGGGCGGGCACGGCGGTCACGGCCAGATCGAAGCGCGGCTCCTCGGGGGCGGCGCGCGCCTGCTCCGCTCGCGACGCCAGCAGCGCCTGCTGCACCGAGGCGGGCACCTGCGGCGGCGCGGGGCGAGCGGCGGGCTGCTCGGCCCGGGGGGGTGCGGGCTTCGGCTCGGGCTGCGCCCTCTCGGCGGGCGGATTGGCGGCGCATCCGGCGAGGATCAGTACCAGCGCCAGTATGCCCGCTCGGCTCATGCAGGGGCGTTTCATGCTCATTGTTTCCGCTCTCGAAAGACTTTGCCCAGGGCAGGCGCTTCGCCACCCCCCAGCATCAATACCAAAGGGCCGTCGGCACGCTGCAGGCGCACCCGGTCCGGGCGGATATCCACCACCCGCGCCCCGTCGATTTCATCGCCTACGCCCAGCCAGCGCTCACCGATACGCGCCCGACGACGCTGCTCGCCGTAGAGAATGGCATTCAGGCGCAACTCGGTGGTGTGCGCGCGGCTGACGGGCGCGGGCGTCTGCCCGACCCAGCCTGCGGCGGGCCGGGTGGGGTCGCGATCCGCCACGGCGGCGCCGCTGCACAGCATAAGGACAAGCGCCAGACCCGCAATACGCTCAGACACCGATCCACTCCCGATACAAGCTGATGGTGTGCACCCGCAGCCGCACCCGCGCCCGCGGATACTCCTGCACCTCGTACTCCAGGCCATCGCGGTTAAGCCGCCAGGGCAGCGCCTGCAGCGCGCGCAGGTAGCGGCGGGTAGCGGGGAAGTCCCCTTCCCAGACCAGCTCCAGGCCATGCCGGTAGACCGGCACGCTGCTCTGCTCCTCGTCCAGGCCCAGATCCACCTGGGCCACCGGCAGGCTCTCCATGCTGATCAGGCGCAGCCCGCGCTGGGCGCGCAGCAGATCACGCAGCAGCGGCGCCATCTGCGAGGGCGCGACGAAGCCCGCGGTGCGCTCGGCGATGCGAGCATCCAGCCCCTCGCGCTCGGCCTCCAGCTGTGCCAGACGCAGACGCAGGCTGCGGTTCGGGTCCTGTTGGGCGCGGGCGGTGACCGCGTCGATCTGCGAGCGCGCGGTCTCCATGGCGTTGCGGGCCTGCTCCCGGCGCAGCTCCAGCTGCTCCAGCGCCTGCTCCCGCGGCTCGTAGAACCCCACGAACCACAGCCCGCCCAGGGCGCTCAGCACCGCCAGGAAAACCAGCAGCCGCTCGCGCAGGCTGAAGCCGTCGATGCGCTGGCCGATACGCTCCAGAAATGCCTTCACTGATCGCCCCCCGCCGCTTCCAGCTCGAAGCGCAGGGCGCGCTCGTCCAGCCGCTCCACCCGCAGCCCCTGGAAGCGCTGCTCGGCCAGGCCGGGTTGTTCACCCAAGCGTTCCATCCACAGCGGCAAGCGGGCCGCATCCAGGGTCAGACCTTGCAGGCTCGCCGCGCCACGGCCATCGAGCACTATACGGGTGAGCCAAAGATCGTCCTCGGCGGCGCGCGCCAGACCATCCAGCACGGCGGCGTAATCCGCTCCCGCCTGGCTGCCCGCGCCGAACACTTCCAGAAAGCGTCGCTTGCGCCGCAGTTCCTCCTCGCCCGCCGCCACCTGGCGCTCCAGCGCGGGGTCTCGGCGCGGCTCGGGAAAGCGGACCTCCAGCACCGTGAGCCGCTGCTGCAGCCCCTGGCGCTGGGCTTCCAGTTCGGCCAATTCCGCTTCCTGCACGCGCAGGCGCCATTCCACCACCGCGGACAGAGCCAGCAAGCCCAAGGCCACCAGCAGCAAACCGAGCAACATGGCCCGGGAGGAGAAGACCTTGGCCTCCCGGCGCAGAATCGGCTGATACAGATTGATCTGCTGGTTCACAGGGCCTTCCGCTCCCGGCGCAGCGCGCCCCCCAGGGCGTAGAGCAGCGGCGCCTGCGCCGCCGGCTCGGGCGTCTGGTCGAATTCCACGACCTGGTGCAGATCCAGGCCGAAGGCCGGCACCCCCAGCTGCTCGTTGAGATACTCCACCAAGCGATCCCGCGGACCGTCCATGGGGGCGACCAGGATGCGCGAGGCGGGCACGCCGGCCAGCTGGCTTTCGTAGTAATCCAGCGAGCGCTGCAACTCCAGCACCAGCGATTCATAGCGCAGGGTGCCCTCGTCGATCAGCGCCTCACTGCCGAAATCCAGCCCGCGCGCCAGATACAGGGCCTGGTCCCGGCACACGGTGATCAGGCCCCGCCGCTCACCCAGCGCCAGCACCACCACGCCACCGGCCTGCTCCGGCACCTGGGCGGCGATATTGCGCAGCCCCAGCTCCGCCACATCCACCGCCTGCAGCCACAGCCCCGAGCCCTGGACGGTATCCACCAGCTCCTGCACCCGGCGCAGCCGCGCGGATACGGCGAACATCATTTTCACGGCACCGCGGTTGACGGATTCAGGGACGGCGAAGGCGTCCACCACCGCATCGTCCACGTGGTAGTCGATCAGGTCCTTGATGCGCCACCGAATGGCGGCGCGCAGTTCGGCGGGATCCACATCGGGTGCTTCCACCTGCAGCAACTGGTAGTCACCGGGGCTCAGCATGCAAACACAGGGCCGGCGCTCCAGGCCATGCTCGCGCACCAGTTCGGCGAGCACCCGGGCGCGCTCGTCCGCGCCTTCCACCGGCCGGCTCAACGCCAGTTCCACCCGGCCGTCATCGTCCCGGCAGCGAACCAACGCGAGCTGCCGATCGGTGAAATGCACGCCCACCAGAGAGCCGCTTTTGGGTTTTTTCCGCAGGAAGCGCAACAGGACCGTACCCCCCCAGTCCGTACCCGTCGGCTTCCCTGCCTGCGGGGGTTTATATGGTTATTCGATGAGCAGCGAGCTTATCCAGCTTTTTGCCCATGGGCAACAGCCAAGACCCCACGCTACAATAGCTTTTGGGCGGCTTGCGGAGACTCCATGAACCCTGACTCACCCCTGTGCGAGGCCCTGCGTAGCCAGCTTTGCGACCCGCCGCCGGCGCGGCTGCTCTGCATCGGCGATGGCGCCCTCAGGCTGGCGAACGCCTGCGGCCTGACGGCGCCATCACGCGCCTTGAGCCCCGCGCAGGCGGCAAGCGCACTGCCCTCGCCGGAGGGCGACGCGCCCGTGGAGCTGGCGCTGCTCTGCGGGCTGACCGAGCTCCAGCGGGCGCAGGCGGGGCCACTGATCGCCGCCCTGCGTGACCGGGGGGCGCGACAACTGATGGTGCTGGTGGATGCCCCGGCCGGGCACTGGGCGCACGATGACATGATCGCCTACGGGCTGACCCGGCGCTTTCGCGAGGCGCGGGATGGCCGGCTGCGCGCCCTGTATGAATTCGCCATCGCCACCTACAAGACCACGCCGGATTGGTTGAATGCCAACAACTGGGCCAATCCGCAGCTGTGGGACAAGTACCGCTGGTGAGCGGCCCCGGGGCATATAACGACCCCACCTACTTTTATACTTAAATATTCCTTTTGAGTATAAGCGGCGACTGTTAGCGTGCGCCCCATCAGCCCCATTCCATGCAGGTTCACGCGCTTCCATGTATCTCTACGATCAATACGACCAGACCCTGGTCGAACAACGTGTCGCCCAGTATCGGGAGCAGACCCGGCGCTATCTCGCCGGTGAGCTCAGCGAGGAGGAATTTCGCCCGCTGCGCCTGATGAACGGCCTCTACATCCAGCGACACGCCCCGATGCTGCGGGTATCCATCCCCTACGGGCTGCTGGCGAGCCGGCAGCTGCGGCGCCTGGCCTCCATCGCCCGGAAATACGACAAGGGCTACGGCCACTTCACCACCCGTCAGAACATCCAGTTCAACTGGCCGGCCCTGGAGCGGGTGCCCGACATCCTCGCCGAGCTGGCCGAGGTGCAGATGCACGCCATCCAGACCAGCGGCAACTGCATCCGCAACGTCACCTCCGACCACCTGGCCGGCGTCAGCCAGGACGAACTGGAAGATCCGCGCCCGTATTGCGAGATCATCCGCCAGTGGGCCACCTTCCACCCCGAGTTCAGTTATCTGCCGCGCAAGTTCAAGATCGCGGTCAGCGGCGCCGACCGTGACCGGGCCGCCACCCGGGTGCACGACATCGGTCTGCAACTGGTGCGCAACGAGGACGGCGAGACCGGCTTCCAGGTGCTGGTGGGCGGCGGACTCGGCCGTACGCCGATCATCGGCGAGGTGATTCGCGAATTCCTGCCCAAGCGCCACCTGCTCTCGTACCTGGAAGCAATCCTGCGGGTCTACAACCTGCACGGCCGCCGGGACAACATCCACAAGGCGCGGATCAAGATTCTGCTGCGCGCCTGGGGCGCCGAGCATTTCGCCCGCGAGGTGGAGGCCGAGTGGGAGCAGCTGCGCGATCAGCCTTCGCTCACCCTGGACGAGGCGGAAGTGCGCCGCATGCAGGCCTTCTTCACCCCGCCCGCCTACGCGACGGATGCCGGTGAAGGCGAGCTGCCGACGCGTATCGACGCCGATCCCGAGTTCGCCCGCTGGGTGCAGCGCAACGTGGTCGCCCACAAGCAGCCCGGCTACGCCGCGGTGTTCGTCTCGCTCAAGGCGCCCGGCGTACCGCCCGGCGACATCACCGCCGAGCAGATGGAAGCCCTCGCCGATCTGGCCGATGAATTCAGCTTCGGCGAGATCCGCGCCAGCCACAACCAGAACCTGCTGCTCACCGACGTGCGTCGCGACCGCCTGTATGCGCTGTGGCAGGGCCTGCGGGCGCAGGAGCTGGCCGCCGCGAACATCGGCACGCTTAGCGACATGATCTGCTGCCCGGGGCTGGATTTCTGCGGCCTGGCCAACGCCAGCTCCCTCTCCATCGCCCGCCAGATCAACGAGCGCTTCGACGATCTGGACCACCTCTATGATCTGGGCGACATACGCCTGAACATATCCGGCTGCATGAACGCCTGCGGGCACCACCATGTGGCCCACATCGGCATTCTGGGCGTGGACAAGAAGGGCGAGGAGTTCTATCAGCTCACCCTGGGCGGCTCCTCCGCCAACGACAGTGCCCTGGGCGACCGGTTGGGCCCGGCCATCGCCAAAGCCGAGGTAGCCGAAGCCCTGGCGCGCATCCTCCAGGTCTACGTGGCGCGCCGCGTGGAAGAAGAACCCTTCGTGGAGACCTATCGCCGGGTGGGCATGGCCCCGTTCAAGGAGGCTGTCTATGCGTAACATCATCAAGGATCGGCAGATCGTCGCCGACCGCTGGCTGCACCTGGACGACGATGCCCTGGTGCCGGATACCGGCGAGCTGATCGTCAGCTGGGCGCGCTGGCAGCGTGAAGGCGAAACGCTACGCGCCCGCCGCCAAGGCGTGGGCGTGCGCATCGACGGCGATGTGCCCGTGGCCGAGGTCGCCGAGCAACTCCTGGACCGGCCCTTGATCGCGCTGGATTTCCCGGTATTCAAGGACGGGCGCTGCCTCACCCACGCCCGGCTGCTGCGCGAACGCTACGGCTACACCGGCGAGCTGCGCGCCGTAGGCGATGTGCTGCGGGATCAGATGTTCTATATGCAGCGCGTGGGCATCAATGCCTTCGAGGTGCGCGAGGACCGTGATCTGGCGGACGCCCTGCAGTCGCTGAATGATTTCAGCCTGAGCTATCAGGCGGCGGCGGACCAGCAGGAGCGGATCTACCAGCGGCGTTTGCGCAGCGCCTGAAGCGCCCGCGCCGCCTGTCCAAGGGGCCATGCGCCGACTGCAGGAACGGCTCATGGCCGCGATTGCCGCCGCCCAGCGACGGCGAGAGAGAATCGCGGTCATGAGCCGCCCCTGGATAACGGACAGGCCACCGATCAGCGCCAGGCAGGCGTCGATCAATCCCTAAAAGCCCCGCTCCCCCAGCCACGTCAGCAGGCAGTCCGCCGCTTCCTGCCAGCGGGTCTCCAACATCATGGCGTGGTTCATGTGCTCGAACAGCACCGCCTCGGTGCCGTAGTGGCGGGCGGTAGCCTCGATCTCCCGGGGCTTGAACAGGCCGTCCTCCACCCCACCCATGACCAGCATGGGCACTTCGTGCAGGCGCGAGCGCCGCGGCAGATCCCCCACGGTCATGTCCCAGATCGCCCGTTGAGATTCGCCCTGGAACCGGTCCATATAGCGACACAGATCGGCCTCGGGCAAATCCTCGGAGAGCACCGCCCGGCGCGCGGTGCGCATATCCGCCAAGGCCGGGCTCACCCCCTGCACCAGGGAGATCTGGGTGAACAGCCAGGGGTCGCCCATCATCAGCCGCATGGTCGGCCCGGCCAGCCCCGTGGGCGGCACCGAGGCCATCAGCACGACGCCCGGCGCGCTGTAACGCTCCAGATACTTCTGCAGCACCATGCCGCCCATGGAGTGCCCGATCAGCACCGGCTCCTGCCCGAGGCGCTTGACCGTGCGGCGCACGTCGTTGACGTAATCGCGGATACCACTACTGTGCAGTTGGCCAGCACTGGCCCCATGGCCGCGCAGGCTCAGCGCGTGGGCATGGTACCCCCGGGCGGCGAAGTACGGCAGGAAATGCTCCTCCCAGCACCAGGCGCCGGCATAGGCGCCGTGGACGAACAGCAGGGGCCGCTCACTGCGCGGCTGCTCCGCCGTATAGCTGATCAGTTCCAGTTCCGGGGCAGCAACCACCGGTTTGAAGAAATCCTGAGCAAAGGCTGCAAACATGGTCCTTATCCTGTGCAGGTTCGGAGGGCGTATTCACTCACACCCGCGTCCGGGCACATGATAACAGCTTCACTTGTCGCGACAGTCCGTGCTTACAGGCTAAGCTGTGACGAAGCGGCCAATACGGAGCTCCGAGGCCGACCACTTACCAGCAGCAAAGCGAACCGCATGAACCCGCACACGCCACAACCCATTCTGCTCAGCGACTACACCCCGCCCGCCTACACCGTGGAGCAGGCGGAGCTGCGCTTCGAGCTCGCCGGCGAGCTCACCACCGTGGACAGCCGGCTCAGCATGCGCCGCCTGGGCGAGCACAGCCAGCCCCTGTGCCTGGACGGCCAGGAGCTGGAGCTGCTGGAGCTGCGCCTGGACGGCCGCCCGTTGAGTGCGGATGAGTACCGGCTGGACGAGAACTCCCTCACCATCCCCGAGGTGCCGGCGCAGTTCGTGCTGGAGGTCCGCAACCGCATCCGCCCCGATCGCAACACCGCCCTGGAGGGCCTGTATCAATCCGGCGAGATGCTCTGCAGCCAGTGCGAGGCCCAGGGCTTTCGCCGCATCACCTGGTATCCGGACCGCCCGGATGTGATGGCCCGTTTCCGGGTCACCCTGGTGGGAGAGCGCGAGCGCTACCCGGTGCTGCTGTGCAACGGCAACCCGGTGGAGCGCGGTGAGCTGGAGGGTGGCCGGCACTGGGTCACCTGGGAAGACCCCTACCCCAAGCCGAGCTACCTGTTCGCCCTGGTGGCGGGTGACCTGCAATGTCACCGGGACCGTTACCGCACCGGCTCCGGGCGCGAAGTCGCGCTGGAGCTCTACTACGAGGCGGAGAACGCAGGCAAGACCGCCCATGCGCTGGAATCGCTGAAAAAGGCCATGGCCTGGGACGAGGAAACCTACGGCCTGGAATACGATCTGGACATCTACATGATCGTGGCGGTGGGCGATTTCAACATGGGGGCCATGGAGAACAAGGGCCTCAACATCTTCAACACCGCCTGCGTCCTGGCCTCGGCCCAGACCGCCACCGACGGCGACTTCGAGACCGTGGAAGCGGTGATCGGCCATGAGTACTTCCACAACTGGACCGGCAACCGGGTCACCTGCCGGGACTGGTTCCAGCTGAGCCTGAAGGAAGGCCTGACGGTGTTTCGCGAACAGCAGTTCTCCGAAGCCATGGGCTCGCCGGCGGTGCAGCGCATCAACCAGGTCCGGCTGCTGCGCGCCGTGCAGTTCCCCGAGGACGCCGGCCCCACCGCCCACCCGGTGCGCCCGGAGAGCTACCTGGAGATCAACAACTTCTACACCTCCACCATCTACAACAAGGGTGGCGAGGTGATCCGCATGTACCACACCCTGCTGGGGGCCGAGGGCTTCCGCCGGGGCATGGATCTCTACGTCCAGCGCCACGACGGCCAGGCGGTGACCTGCGATGATTTTCGCGCCGCCATGGCCGATGCCAACGACCGGGATCTGGCGCAGTTCGGCCGGTGGTACAGCCAGGCCGGCACGCCGCGGCTGCGGGTCAGCGATCACTACGACCCGGACAAGCAACGCTACACCCTGAAGGTGATGCAATCCTGCCCCGCCACCCCGGGCCAGACGGAGAAGCAGCCCTTCCACATTCCGCTCAAGCTCGGGCTGCTGGCCGCCGACGGCCGGGATCTGCCCCTGCGCCTGGCCGGCGAGAGCGAAGCCCGGGCCGGCAGCCGCGTACTGGAGTTGCGCGAGCGGGAGGAAACCTTCGTCTTCGAGGATCTGCCCGAGCGCCCGGTGCCCTCGCTGCTGCGGGGCTTCTCGGCGCCGGTGCAACTGGACTATCCCTACAGCCTCGAACAACTGGCCTTCCTGTTCGCCCGGGACAGCGACCCCTTCAACCGCTGGGAGGCCGGCCAGCGGCTGGCCTGCAGGGTGCTGCTGGAATGGGCCCGGCGCGGCCCGGCGAGCCAGCTGCCCGAGGAGTTGCTGGAGGGCTTTCGGCGCACCCTGGCCGATACGCGCCTGGACCGAGCCCTGATCGCCGAAGCGCTGAGCCTGCCCGGCGAAGCCTACCTGGCCGAGCAGATGCAGCCCGCCGACCCCGGCGCCATCCATGACGCCCGGGAGGCCCTGCGCCGGCAGCTCGGCCGCGCCCTGCGCCCCGAGTGGCTGCGGCTGCACGCGGCGCTGGCCGATGACACGCCATACCGCTACCGGGCCGAGGACGCCGGCCGGCGCCGACTGCGCAACCTGGCGCTGGATTACCTGCTGAGCGAGCCGGACGCGGACACCCTGGCACTGGCCCACCGCCAGCTGGAACAGGCCGACAACATGACCGCCGGCATCGCCGCGCTCTCGCTGCTGGCCGATCAGCGGGATGAGGCCAGCGAGCAGGCCCTGGAGCGCTTCCACAAGCGCTGGCGCCACGATGCCCTGGTGCTGGATAAATGGTTCCGGGTGCAGGCCACCTCCCGCCGGGAAGACATCCTGAAGCGGGTCGCCGGCCTGGCGCGGCATGCGGATTTCCACATCACCAACCCCAACCGGGTGCGCGCCCTGCTCGGCGCCTTCGCCCAGGGCAACCCCTCCGCCTTCCACCACCCCTCCGGCGGGGGTTATCGTTTCCTGGCGGACCATGTTCTCAAGCTCAACGACATCAACCCGCAGATCGCCGCCCGGCTGGTGACCCCGCTGAGCCGCTGGCAGCGCTTCGACGAGACCCGCCAGGGGCTGATGCGCGCCGAGCTGGAACGAATAATGTCGCACCCGACCTTGTCAAATGATGTATACGAACTTGTATCGAAAAGCCTGAACCCTTAATGATGGAGCCTTCCGGCGGCCAGGCCGCCGAACAGGACGGACCGAGCCCATGAACATCACACGCCTGTCTCCGGTGCGCGCCCTGCTCACCGGGCTGCTGGCCCTGCTGCTCAGCCTCCCGGGCGCCTGGCCGGAGCTCGCCGGCGCACGGCAACTGGAAGCCGCGCCGCATCAGCAACGCACCGCTCGCCTGGTGGGGGAGTTGCTCTCCCAGTACCACTACCGGGAAGAGGCCGTGGGCGACCCCCTGGCCGAGAAGGCCCTGGAAGCCTATCTGGACCTGCTCGACCCGCAGCGCTACTACTTCCTCGCCGCGGACATCCGCGAATTCCGTGCCTTTCAGCACCGGCTGGACGAGCAGCTGCTCGCCGGCGAGCTGGACGCCGCGCTGCATATCTACGAGCGCTTCACCCGGCGGGTGCTGGAGCGCTCCGCCCATGCGGGGAGGCTGCTGACCGACGAACCGGCCTTCGACGAGAACGAGGCGCTGGAGCTGGACCGTCGTGAGGCCGACTGGGCCGAGAGCCCCGCGGAACTGGATGGCCTCTGGCGCCAGCGGGTGCGGCACGATGCCCTTACCCTGCGCCTGACCGGGCTGGAATGGGAAAAGGTGCGCGAGACCCTGGCCGATCGCTACCAGCGCATCGCCCGCACCACCGAAGAGAGCAAGATCGCCGACGTCTTCGAGCTGTACATGATGGCCTGGGGGCACGCCTACGACCCCCACTCGGCGTATATGTCGCCGCGCAGCGCGGAGAACTTCGACATTCACATGCGCCTGTCCCTGGAAGGCATAGGCGCCATGCTCAAGAGCAGCAACGACTTCACCGAGATCGTCGAGCTGATCACCGGCGGCCCCGCCGCCCGCAGCGAGCAGCTCAAGCCCGGCGACCGGATCATCGGCGTCGCCCAGGGCCGCTCCGGCGAGATGAAAGACGTGGTCGGCATGCGCCTGCAGGACGTGGTGGACCTGATCCGCGGCCACAAGGGCACGGTGGTGCGGCTGCAAATACTGCCCACCGTCAGTGGCGGCACGGCCACCCCCCGCGAAGTGAGCCTGGTGCGCAACGAGATCCAGCTAGAGGAGCAGGCCGCCCAGGCGGAAGTGATCGAAACGCCCGACGCCCGGCGCATCGGCGTGATCAGCATCCCCGCCTTCTACAGTGACTTCGCCGCCGCCGAGGCCGGCAAGAAGAATTACCGCAGCACCACCCGGGACGTACACCGGCTCATCGAGGAGCTCCAGCAGGAGCAACGCCTGGACGGGCTGATCGTGGATCTGCGCGGCAACGGGGGCGGTGCGCTCAACGAAGCCGTGGACCTGACGGGGCTGTTCATAGACCGCGGCCCCGTGGTGCAGATCCGCGACAGCGCCGGCCGCGTGGAAGTGCTGCAGGATCAGAACGCGGGCACCGCCTGGGACGGGCCGCTGGGCGTACTGGTGGATCGCTACAGCGCCTCCGCCTCGGAGATCTTCGCCGCCGCCATCCAGGACTACCAGCGTGGTCTGGTGATCGGCGAGACCACCTTCGGCAAGGGCACGGTGCAGACCCTCATCCCCCTGGACCGTTTCAGCCTGCGGCGCAGCGAACCGGCCGGGCGGCTGAAGCTGACCATCGCCAAGTTCTACCGCGTCAACGGCGCCAGCACCCAGCTGCGCGGCGTCGAGCCGGACCTGAAACTGCCCAGCCCCGACGATGAGAGCGACTACGGTGAACGGGCCGTGGCCAACGCCCTCCCCTGGGACCGCATCCGCCCGGTGAGTTATCAGCCCGACGAGGGGCTGGGCCCGCTGCTGCCGCGCCTGCGCGACCATTACGAGCAGCACATCGGCGAAAGCGCCGCCTTTCAGGCGCTGCTGGAGGAGTACGCCCAGATCCGCTCCCTTCAGGGGCAGACCCGGGTGTCACTGAACGAATCCGCCCGGCGCGCCCAGCGGGAGAGCTTCAGCACGGAACGCCTGGAGGCGCTGAACCGGCGCCGGGCCGCCTACGAGCTGCCGCCACTGCAGAGCCTGGACGAAGCGGAACAGGACGAATCCACCCCGGATACGCTACTGCGAGCCGCCGCGGCCGTGGTGAGCGAACTGGCCCGCCTGAGCTCCCCCACCGGCACTGGGCCGCTGCATGCCACCCAGGCCTCTCGCTGAGAAACCCCCCGCCCCCTCGCCCGCGCCCCCCTGGCGCTTGGCGAGGGGGCAACGCTTGCGTAATCTTTGACGCCGGCCCAGGCAACAGGAACAACCCCCATGAGTGAACAAGAGCCCGTGGTGGCCTGCCACGAACTCACATGCGCCGCCGGGCGGATCGGCGTCGCCCGGTTGAACACCCCGCGCAAGCTCAATGCCCTGGGGCTGGACATGATCCAGACCCTGGACCGGCAGCTCAGCGCCTGGGCAGAGGACCCGGCCATTGCCGTGGTGGTCCTGCACGGGGCCGGCGGCAAGGCCTTCTGCGCCGGCGGCGACATCCGCCTGGTCACCGATGCCATACGGCGGGGCGAAACCGGCCCGCGGGACATGCCGGCGACCTACTTCGCCGAAGAGTACCGGCTGGATTACCGCATCCATACCTACCCCAAGCCCTTGCTGGTCTGGGGCGAGGGCATCGTCATGGGCGGCGGCATGGGCTTGATGGCCGGCGGCTCCCACCGGGTGGTGACCCCCAACAGCCTGCTGGCCATGCCCGAGATCACCATCGGCCTGTTCCCGGACGTGGGCGCGACCTGGTATCTGAACCGCATGCCCGCCGGGGCGGGGCTGTACCTGGGCCTCACCGGCGCGCGTTTCAACGCCGCCGACGCCCTGTTCCTCGGCTTCGCCGACTGCTTGCTGGAGGACGGCAGTCTGGACGCCGTGCTGGAGGCGCTGCAGGCCTGCCGCTGGGGCGCCGAGCCCGCCGCCGACCATGACCGGCTGAGCGAGCTGCTGCGTCGCTTTGTCGCCGCCAGCGCGCCGGCCGAGCAGATCGGCCCGCGCCTGCCGCGCATCCGCGAGATGCTGCGTTATCGGGACGTGGCGCGCACGGTGGCGGAGATCCGCCGCCTCAGCGCGGGCGATGCGTATCTGCAAGAGAATGCCGAGCGACTGTTGGCGGGCAGCCCGCTTTCCGCCCACGTCATCAGCGCCCAGCTGCGCGGCGGCAAGCACCTCTCCCTGGCCGAGTGCTTCCGCCTGGAACTGACCCTGGCGGTGCGCTTCGCCCAGGGGCACGATTTCGCCGAAGGGGTGCGGGCACTGCTGATCGACAAGGACAGGCAGCCCCGGTGGGAATGTACGGATTTCGCCGATGTGGCACCCGAGCGGGTGACGGAGCATTTCCGCTCGCCCTGGGAGCCGGGAGAAGGCCCGTTGGACTGACGGACCGCGCACGGGGTCGGGAGGGGGATCCGCGATGCCGCGGCGCCAGGTCGCGGTTGCGCGGACCTGGCCGCCCAGCGAGGCGTAGCCCGGATGTAGCCGAAGGCGAGAACCCGGGAGTCCCGGGGCCGCCATGATCCCCGTTACCCGACGGGCTCCATGTGCTCCACGATCAGCTGCACGCTGTCACGGCCCCGGAAACTGTTGACGTCCAGCCGGTAGCCCAGGCGCACCCGCCCGTCCAGTTCGGCCCAGCCCTGTTCCGCCGCCCGAAAGGCGATGGCGTCGATCACCGCCCCACCCTGCTCGTGGCGCAGCCGCAGCTTGAGATGCTTGCCGCCCCCCACCAGACGAGCGTCGACGATATCGAAGCGCCCGTCGAACAGCGGCTCGGGGAAGCCCTGACCCCAGGGGCCGGCATCCCGCAACAGCCCCGCCAGTTCCAGGTTGAGCTCATCGGGCATGAGTTCGCCATCGGTGTACAGCACGCGCTCCAGCGCATCGCCATCCAGGCTCTCGCCCACCACGGCCTGAAAGGCGGCGACGAAGCGTGGGTAATCCGCCCGCGCCAGGCTCAGCCCCGCCGCCATGGCGTGGCCGCCAAAACGCGGCACCAGGCCCGGGTTGAGGGTCGCCACCCGCTCCAGCGCATCGCGCACATGCAGCCCCGGGATGGAGCGCGCCGAGCCCTTCAGGGTCTCGCCCCGCTCATCGGCGGGGGCGAACACCAGCACCGGGCGGTGAAAGCGCTCCTTGATGCGCGAGGCCAGCAGGCCGATCACCCCCTGGTGCCAGCTCTGGTCCATCAGGCACAGCGCATCGGGCAGCTCGCCCTGGGCCAGCTCGGCGATCAGCCCTTCCACATGCCCCAGCGCTTCGCCTTGCATCTGCGCCTCGATCTCGCGGCGCTGGCGGTTGAGCTCATCCAGGCGTTCGGCCAGGGGGGCGGCGGCGTCGGGGCTGTCGGCCAACAGGCATTCTATCCCGAGCGCCATGTCCTCCAGCCGCCCGGCGGCATTGAGCCTCGGCCCCACGGCGAAACCCAGATCGGTGGCGGACACCCGCGAGCGCTGCCGCCCGGCCAGTTCCAACAGGGCGCTGATGCCCGGTCGGCAACGCCCGGCGCGGATCCGCTCCAGGCCCTGGGCCACCAGCACCCGGTTGTTGCGATCCAGCGGCACCACGTCGGCGACACTGCCCAGGGCCACCAGGTCCAGGTAATCGGCCAGGTTGGGTGTACTCAGCCCCCGGGCGTCGAACCAGCCCAGCGCCCGCAGCCGGGCGCGCAGCGCGGCCATGACGTAGAAGGCCACCCCCACCCCGGCCAGGGCCTTGCTGGGGAACTGATCGCCCTGCAGGTTCGGGTTGACGATGGCCGCGGCCTCGGGCAGTTCCGCGCCGGGCAGATGGTGATCGGTGACCAGCACCCGGATGCCCCGGGCGTTGGCCGCCGCCACGCCCTCGATGCTGGAGATGCCGTTGTCCACGGTCATGATCACGTGGGGCTCGCGGGGCGCGGCCAGCTCCACGATCTCGGGGGTGAGCCCGTAGCCGTACTCGAAACGGTTGGGCACCAGGTAATCCACCCGCCCCGCGCCCATGGCGCGCAGAGCCAGCATGGAGAGCGCGCAGCTGGTGGCGCCGTCGGCGTCGAAATCGCCAACGATGAGGATGCGCTGGTCGGCCTGAATGGCCTCGGCCAGCAGCGCGGAGGCCGCCTCCAGGCCGTGCAGGCCGGCGGTGGGCAGCAGGCTCGCCAGGCGGGTGTCCACCCCTTCGCCGGGCTGCAGGCGCGCGGCATAGAGCCTGCGCAGCACCGGATGAAGCTCACCGGGCAGTTCGCGAGGGTCGGCGCGCAGGGCGCGGCGCTGGATGCGGCGAGGCGTGCTCATGACTGCAACTGCGGAAAGTCGCCGAAGGGCTTGCGCCGGCGCCACAGCCGCCAGCGATCCCGGCGACTGTAGACGCGCCCGGTTCCCAGATCGGTGTGCAGCACGAGCCTGGACCACTCGCCCTGCCCCAGGGCCTTCAGCGCCGGGGCGATGTACTGTGCCTCCAGCGCCGCCAGGGCACTGAGCCATTGCGCCATATCACCACTGCCCAGCGCACGCCGGGCGTCATCGAGCACCAGCAGTTGTCGTCCGCCCGCCCGGGGCAGCCCCCGCGGGCGCGGCGCGATGGCCGCGCCCCCCAGGCCGGCCAGGCCTCGGGCGTAGGTATCATCCGCATACACCCAGTCCCAGGGGGCGGCGAAACGCTCGGGCTGGCGGCCACCGCCCCAGATCCACAGCCCGTTCACCGGGAGCTCACCGCGGGCTTCCCGTTCGGTGTTGAGCGCCAGCGCGTGGAAGAGCATCTGGGTTTCGTTGAGACGATTGATCCAGGCGCGAGCATCCTCGCCGGTGGGCAGATAGGCATCCAGATAGGCCCCCAGCACCCGCTCCAGCGGCGAGGTATTCAGGCGCGGCGCCTGCTCGCTTCGCAGGAACCAGGCGCCCTCGTGGACGTGCAGGGACAGCCCGTCTTGGGCGAAAAACTCGTTGAAGGCCTCCGCCAGGGCCGCATGTTCCGCGGCGCGCACCGGCAGCATGGCGCCGCCGAAGGCCATGACCCGGTCGCGATCGGCGCGCAGGTGCAGCGGCGCGGCGCGAAACCAGAAACCCTCGCCCGCCGGCTGGCCGGCGCCGATCAGGCTCACCGGCCCCACCGGCGCCTGCTCGGCGCGGACACCGAACAGCGCCGCCAGGGCGGGCTCGAAACCGGGTGCAAGTGTTCGGCGGCGGCCCCGGGAGAAGAGCGTGCCGAGTGCCGGCAGCTCCCGCAGCTCCGGCAGGCGGGCCGCCTGGGCGGGCACCGGGCCCAACAGGCCCGGCAGCAGCAGATGCAGCTCCGTGGTGCTCAAAGCTTGTCGAGGATGGCCCGCTTTACCGCATCCAGGGTGGCGTCCACGCTAACGATGGCATCGCCGGTCTGCTGGATGGCGATGTCCGGATCCTTCAGGCCATGGCCGGTGAGGGTGCAGACCACGGTGCTGCCCTCGGGGATCTTGCCCGAGCGGATGTCGCGCATGGCACCGGCCAGCGAGGTGGCCGAGGCCGGCTCGCAGAACACGCCCTCGCGGCTGGCCAGCAGGCGCTGGGCGGCGAGGATTTCCTCATCGGCGCACTCATCGAACCAGCCGCCGGATTCCTTCTGCACCGCCCAGGCATGGCCCCAGGACTGGGGATGGCCGATGCGGATGGCGGTGGCCACGGTCTCGGGCTGGTCCACCATGGCGCCGCGCAGGAAGGGGGCGGAGCCGCTGGCCTGATAGCCCACCATGACCGGGCGGCTGTTGACCACCGCGGTCTTGAAGCGGCTGTGGCCCTTGGAGTAGGTGTCGGCGGCGGTGTCCACGCCGGCGTACTCGCTGTAGCCGATCCAGTGGGCGGTGATGTTGCCCGCGTTGCCCACCGGCAGGCAGTGGTAATCGGGGGCCCGCTCCAGCTCCTCGACGATTTCGTAGGCGGCGGTCTTCTGGCCCTGCAGCCGGTAGGGGTTGATGGAGTTGACGATGGTCACCGGGGCTTCCGCCGCCACCTCTTTCACCAGGCGCATGCCCTCGTCGAAGTTGCCCTTGATCTGCACGATCACCGCGCCGTGCATGATGGCCTGGGCGAGCTTGCCCATGGCGATCTTGCCGTCCGGGATCAGCACGAAGGCGGTGATGCCGGCGCGGGCGGCATAGGCCGCGGCCGCCGCGGAGGTGTTGCCGGTGGACGCGCAGATGATGGCCTTGGCGCCCTCGTTCACCGCCTGGGTGACGGCCATGGTCATGCCCCGATCCTTGAAGGAGCCGGTGGGGTTGAGCCCCTCGTACTTGACGTAGATGTCCACGTCCTTGCCCAGATCCCGGGGGATGTTGTTCAGCTTGATCAGCGGCGTGTTGCCCTCGCCCAGGCTGATGAGCCGGGTGTCGTCCTTCACGGGCAGGCGGTCGCGGTAGTTGTTGATCAGGCCGGTGTAACGGGGTCGGAACGGCATGGCGAATCCTTGGGCTGCGGGTCTTGGTATTTTACGCGAGCTGTTCCACGCGGATGCGGGTCAGCTCGCCGTTGATGGAATCCAGCGCCTCGATCTGGGCGGTGGCGTCGTTCATCTGCCCTTCCGTTACCGGATGAGTGAGCAGGATCACCGGCACGTCCTCGGCGCCCGGGGCCGGCTGTTTCTGCAGGATGGCCTCGATGCTGATGCCGTGCTCGCCCAGGATACGGGTGACATGGCCCAGCACGCCGGGTTCGTCCTGCGCGCTCAGGCGCAGGTAATAAGCGGTGTGGACCCGCGCCATGGGCAGCACCGGCGCATCGGACAGCGCATGGGCCTGGAAGGCGAGGAAGGGCACCCGGTTCTCGGGCGGCAGATTGAACTCGCGCACCACGTCCACCAGGTCCGCCACCACCGAGGAGGCGGTGGGTTCGGAGCCGGCGCCGGAGCCGTAATACAGCGTCGGCCCCACCGCATCGCCGTTGACCATCACGGCGTTCATCACGCCGTCCACATTGGCCAGCAGCTGGCGGGCCGGCACCAGGGTCGGATGCACCCGCAGGCTGACGCCGTCCTCGTACTGGTGGGCGATGCCCAGATGCTTGATGCGATAGCCCAGCTCCTGAGCGTAGGCCACGTCCTCGCCGGTGATCTGGCTGATGCCCTCCACGTGCACCTTGTCGAACTGCAGCGGAATGCCGAAGGCGATGGAGGCGAGAATGGTGAGCTTGTGGGCGGCGTCCACGCCCTCGATGTCGAAGGTGGGGTCGGCCTCGGCGTAGCCCAGGCGCTGGGCCTCGGCGAGCACATCGGCGAAATCCCGACCCTCGTAGAACATCTCGCTGAGGATGAAGTTCGCGGTGCCGTTGATGATGCCCGCCAGCCACTCGATGCGGTTGCCGGTAAGCCCCTCGCGGATGGCCTTGATGATGGGAATGCCACCGGCCACCGCCGCCTCGAAGGCGACCGTGACGTTGTGGGCCCGGGCATGTTCGAAGATCTCGTTGCCGTGCTTGGCGATCAGCGCCTTGTTGGCGGTGACCACCTGCTTGCCCTGGTCGATGGCGCGCAGCACCAGCTCCCGGGCCGGCTCGGTGCCGCCGATCAACTCGACCACGATCTCCACGTCCGGGTTGTCCACCACGGCGAAGGGGTCATCGGTCAGCTCAATGCCCTCGGTGGGGCACGGACGGGGGCGGTCGAGATTGCGCGCCGCGGCGTGCACGATCTGGATTTCGCGCCCGGCACGACGACTGATCTCGTCCTTATTCCGGCTGAGCAGATTGACGGTACCGCTACCGACCGTGCCCAGCCCCAGCAAACCAACCTTCACCGAACTCAACAGCCTGGCTCCCCTGATTGGGCATCCTTGCGCAACATGGCTTTAATATTCCGCAGCGCCTGGCGCGTGCGGTGCTCGTTCTCGATCAGACCGAAGCGCACATGATCATCACCGTACTCGCCGAAACCGACCCCCGGCGACACCGCCACCTGGGCGTCGCGCAGCAGCTTCTTGGAGAATTCCAGCGAGCCCATGGCCCGGTAGCATTCCGGTATCGGCGCCCAGACGAACATGGTGGCCTTCGGTTTCGCCACCGGCCAGCCGGCGGCGTTGAGCCCGTCCACCAGCACGTCCCGACGACTGCAATACATCTGACGGATCTCGTCCACGCAGTCCTGCGGCCCCTCCAGCGCGTGGATGGCCGCCACCTGTATGGGCGTGAACATGCCGTAGTCAAGATAGGACTTCATGCGGGCCAGCGCGGCGATCAGCTTGGCATTCCCGCAAAAGAAGCCCACTCGCCAGCCCGGCATGTTATAGGTCTTGGACAGCGAATAACACTCCACCGCCAGATCCCGCGCACCCGGCACCTGGAGGATGCTCGGCGCCTTGTAGCCATCGAAGGTGATCTCGGCGTAGGCCAGATCCTGCACGATCCAGATACCGTGCTCGCGGCATACTTCCACCACCCGCTCGAAAAACTCCAGCTCCACGGTCTCGCCGGTGGGATTGGCCGGGAAGTTCAGGATCAGCATCTTCGGCTTGGGGAAGGTATTGCGGATCGCCTGATCCAGCTCGGCGAAGAAATCCCCGCCCGGCACCAGCGGCACGTGGCGGATATCCGCCCCCGCGATCACCACGCCATAGGGGTGGATGGGATAGGCGGGGTTGGGCACCAGCACCGCGTCCCCCGGCCCCAGGGTGGCCAGCGCCAGATGCGCCAGGCCTTCCTTGGAACCGATGGTGACGATGGCTTCGGTTTCCGGGTCCAGCGCCACATCGTACTTGTCCCGGTACCAGCGGGTGATCGCCCGGCGCAGGCGCGGGATGCCGCGGGACTGAGAATAGCGGTGGGTATCGGGCCGCTGGGCCGCCTCGACGAGTTTGTCGACGATGTGGGGCGGGGTGGGCTGATCCGGGTTGCCCATGCCGAAATCGACGATGTCCTCGCCCCGGGCACGGGCCTGGGCCTTCAACTCGTTGACGATGTTGAAGACATAGGGCGGCAGGCGTTTGATGCGTTGGAATTCGTCGTTGAGCATGGAGCACCGCGGATGAGCGCCGGAGCGGCGCGAAAACTCGCCTGTGGGCGGCATAGGCGCGCCAAGTTAACCATGCGCGCGGGGAGTGTCAATCAAGGCCTTGAGAGGCGGGCCGGGCGCCGTTATGGTTAGCCTCCTTCCGCCCTCACGGCAGCCAGGAGCGAACATGAAGATCACCCAGGACACCGGCAACGCCCAGTATCTCATCCGCGGTTATGAAGCCGGCATGGTGCTGATCAACGAGCAGCGCTTCGAGAGCAGCCTGGTGGTGACCCCGACGCAGCTCTACCCGGACTGGGCGCCGGAGCGTTTCGAGGAACTGGAACTGGGGCACCTGGAAGAGCTGCTGGCGCTGGAGCCGGAACTGGTGCTGCTGGGCACCGGAGAGCGCCAGCGCTTTCCCGAGCAGGGGCTGATGCGGGCCGTGTTGCGCCAGGGGATCGGACTGGAGGTGATGGCGACGGAGGCGGCCTGCCGGACGTACAACATCTTGATGGCGGAAGACCGGCGGGTGGTGGCGGCACTGATGCTGCGCTGAGGAGGCCACCGCCCCACCCCTGTTCGCGGCTCATGAGCCGCTCCCACAGGGGCGGGTGGTAGTTGCGGGGCCGACTACCCCAACACCGCGTCCTGGGAATACCCCGCCCGCTCCATCACTTCCCGCAACTTCTTCAAGGCATCCAGCTGGATCTGCCGCACCCGCTCGCGGGTCACACCGATCTCGCGCCCCACCTCTTCCAGGGTCGCCTTCTCGTAGCCGTGCAGCCCGAAGCGCCGCTCCACCACGGCCTGCTGCTTCTCGGTAAGCTGGGATAGCCACTCATCGATGTGAGCGAGCACATCGCTGTCCTGCAGCACGGCGTAGGGGTCGGGGCTGTTCTCGTCGGGGATGGCGTCCAGCAGCATCCGGTCCGCGTCCTTGCCGATGGGCACGTCCACCGAGGCCGTGCTCTCGTTCAGGCCGATCATGCGGCGCACGTCCTCCACCGGCTTGCCCAGCTCCGCGGCGATCTCGTCCACGGTGGGTTCGTGATCCAGCTGCTGGCGCAGGCGCCGGGCGGCGCGCAGGGTCTGGTTGATTTCCTTGATGATGTGAATGGGCAGGCGGATGGTGCGGGTCTGGTTCATGATCCCGCGCTCGATGGTCTGGCGTATCCACCAGGTGGCGTAGGTGGAAAAGCGGAAACCGCGCTCGGGGTCGAACTTCTCCACCGCCCGGATCAGCCCCAGATTGCCCTCCTCGATCAGGTCCAGGAAGGCCAGGCCGCGGTTGATGTAGCGCCGGGCGATCTTCACCACCAGGCGCAGATTGCTCTCGATCATGCGGGCCCGGGCGGCGGCGTCACCGCGCTGGACGAGACGGGAGTAGTGCACCTCTTCCTCGGCACTGAGCAGTGGCGAGAAACCGATCTCGTTGAGGTACATCTGGGTGGCGTCCAGGGTGGTCTGCACCTGGGTGCCGGTGAAGGCCTGGTCGTGGACCACCGCCTCCTCGGTTTCGGGATCGGCGTCGATGGTCTCTTCGCCGCTCACCGCGTCCTGGTCATGCCGCGCATCCTGCCGCGGGTCCTGCCCGGCCTCCTCGTCGAGGTGCTCGGTCTGGGTGTTCCGGTCGGTCCCCATGTATCCTCCTTGCCCCGCAAGTTAACCCCCGTGCGCCACGGCGATGACTTGAAATTATGCGTTTTTGTGCTTTTCGGGGTGTCGAGGGCCTACTATATGCCGGGCCGGCTGGCCCACGCAATCGGGCCGCGGAGGTGCATTCTCGTTCCAGCCACGCCAGCGCCCGTCCCGAAGCGGGGGATAGAGCCCCGTCAGCTGGCGCTGGCGATCGTGGCGCCATTCGCCGCCTCGCTCTGCCGCGCAAGCACCCCGGCCGCGTAGAGGGCCCAGGCGATGATGAACGGCTGAAAGAGCGGTCGCAGCCAGAAGTACCAGGCACCGAATTCCAAGCCCGCCACCCCGCTGCCGCGGATTGCGACATTGATGTTGGCGATCACCATGAGGCTCAGGAGCAGGGCGAGCCCGATGCCGGCCCAGTACCTCAGGTTCGGCAGCCCCAGGCGCCGGTACCATGCAAGCGGTAACAAGAGCCCGACCGCTCCGGCGAGCTCCGCCGCACCGGTGAACCACACCAGCGGCAGACTGAGCGAACCGAAGAACTCGGGCATCATCGGCAGATAGCGGCTGGTGTCGTTCACGAAGTGGTCAATGCCCGTAAAGAGAAAGCCCCCCGCCATGCCGTTGCGCATGGCCAATCGCAAATCGCGGCCCCGACCGCCGAGGAGCTGCACTACCCAGCTGACCGCGCCAATGCCCATCATCAACAGCAGAAAACTCATATACCCCCTCCTCGATACAATGTTGACAGCGTCAAGTTCAGGCTAACCCAAAACTTGACAGTGTCAAGTTGGCACCACAGAGTAGATCAGGTAAATCTGGATCAGAGGTGATGAGCTGTGACGGCGCGCAATCGCTACCATCATGGAAACCTGCGTGCAGCACTGATCGACGCTGCGCTGGACCTCCTGCGTACCGCGGGGCTCGAGGGCTTGAGCCTACGAGCGGTGGCTCGTGGCGCCGGCGTGTCCCAAACCGCTCCCTACAGCCACTTCAGCGACAAGCGCGCCCTGCTCGCCGCCGTTGCCGAGACAGGCTTCCAACAGCTGGTGTCGGCCATGCGCGCAGAGGCCGCCTCATGCACCCGGGCCGAGACACGCCTGGCGAGGCTGGGCAAAGGATACGTCCGCTTTGCGCTGAAAGAGCCCGCGCTCTTTCGCCTGATGTTCGGCTCGGAGCTCGGCGACATCGGCGATTTTCCTGCTCTTGGTAAGGTTGCGGGCCAGGCCTACGATCAATTGCGGCAGTCGGTCAGCACGCTCATGGAGGGAGCACCCGCGGCTCAGCACAACGCGGAATGCGTTGCCGCCTGGTCCCTGGTGCATGGTTTGGCAGTGCTGCTGATGGATGGGCGAATCGCACAGCCCGCGGAAACGCGCGAGCAGCTGATCGAAGACACGACCGCTGCCTTTGCCGCCCGCCTTGCTGCCCTGGCCTCCAGCCCCATCCGCGGCCGCTAGCTCGGCACCGCATAGTTCACTACCCGGCTGACCCTGCGTGCCCGCACCAGGGTCTACCCCGCTACGGCGGACACTCCGAATAATCCCCATCGTGGGCCGCGAGGAGCGTTAGGGCCAGGCGCGGACGACGTGCCACAAGCGCCGCGGGACCGGACCCTCGGTTCCCTGAGGCGTTACAAGTAACGCCGGATCTCGCCCAGGTCCGGGTTGTTCGGCAGCATGAAGCCCTTCACGTCGAGGATGGGCGTGCCGTAGCGCCGGGGCGGATAGCCGGCCGCTTCGAGTTTGGCGTTCAGCTCGTCCTGGCGGGAGCGGTCAAGGTCGATGAAGACCTCCTGGAAGGCTATGCCTGCATTGGTCAGCTCCCGGCGCTTTGCCTTGCAGTAACCGCAGGTGGTCAGCGAATACATGATCACCTGATCGTGGACGGCGACGCGTTCCCGTTCGGGTTCGCTGAAGTGGTTCCAGCCCTGGTAGGCGAGCAGCAGCACGGCGGCTACAAGAATCAGGCGTTTCATTCGTTTATCCCCAGTGTTGTTGTTATCAGGTTTTCGGAGGAATTTGCGGCCGAGCCTGCATTGCTACCAAACGCAGGCCTACGGGCACATGCTACTCCGCACGGGGGTGGACTGGTACCGGCTCTCCCACAGCGCCCCCGCGCCCTTCCAGGGAGTTGCGGTAGCGCGTCATCCGCCCCGCCACATGCTTCATGAATCGCCCTAGCTCCGCTACCGCCTCCTCCGGCTGTAGTAGCAGGCGTACGTGGTTCGTCATCGGGCAGTAGGCGTACACCTTGATTCCTAACAGCGCCCGGCACTCACGCAGGTTGTCGATGTAGAAGCGGTAGTCCGCCGCTTCCCCAAAAAACCGCCTGCCGATCATTCCCCCGCCGCACCACGTGGTGCGGGTAGTTCGGCAGCAGAGCTCGGCCCATCCTTGGCATCGCTCCTCTCCTTGGTTCCTGCGCGCATCGCTCCTTTTTAGCGACCCGGAAAATAAATCTGCCCCCATTTCGCCCAGCAGCAATTGGCCGAGACGCTGGGGGTCTCCCAGCAAACATTCGCCCACTACGAGGTGGGCCGGCTGAGGGTGGCCGCGGCCATGCTGCCGCAACTGGCGGAGATCCTGGATACGTTGGTGGAAGAGCTGCTGGGTCAGGCCGCGCCGCCGCAACCGGCCAAGCGCGGCCCGGCACCAAAGCTGCAACGCCAGTTCGAGCAGCTAAGCCAGCTGCCGCGGGCCAAACAGCGGTTCGTCATGGAGATGATTGATACCGTCCTGCAGCAGGCGGAGTAGCGGCTAAGGAAACGCTGATTTATTCGGGGGCAGCCGTTCCGTCGGTGGCTGTGGCTTGAGACAATGTCGGCCCTCCCCGGTTGAGAGTGAGTACGTGGTCGATGCAGTCGAGCTTCTCTGATCTTGAA